>NZ_JAGYFX010000179.1:0-6070 GCF_019946615.1 Pseudomonas sp. BF-R-01 | reverse complement strand
GTTCTTCGGCGTAGCGGCGGGGCTGGCCTGGTTGCCTGATTACTGGATGTCGGCGGACGACGGCGAGGCGTCCGTCACCGTCGTGGCCACGGCGGCCAACAGCAAAACCCGCGGTGCCCTGCCTGCCGCGCCAGCCACCGGCAAAGCCGCTGTGATCAAGGACTTGAGCCCGGCGGGCGACCTGTTCGCCGCCCGCAGCTGGAAGGCTGAACCGACGCTCGCCAGCGTCACTGAACAACCCGTCAACGTGACCCCGGTGGTGACCGTCCCCAGTGCACCGCCAATGCCTTTCCAGTTTATCGGGCGCATGGATGATCGTTCAGACCAGCAAGTGTTTCTGCTGAGCGGAGAAAAAATATACGTCGTACGCAAAGGGGATGTGATCGACGAAACCTGGCGGATCGTGGGCATTTCCGATGTGGAACTGAGCTTCGTCTACCTGCCTTTGCATTTGTCCCAGACCTTGTCTATGGGGAGCACGCCATGAATAGATCCCGTTTGCTGATGAGCTTTTGCTGTGCGTGTGCCGGGCTGGTGGCGTGCAGTTCTGCCCAGGTCGCCAACAAGGAAGCGTCCGAGCTGATCGAGCAGGGACAATACGAGGCCGGCCTGGCGCGTATTGAAGAAGGGCTGCGGGAAAACCCTCGTAATACCGAACTGCACCTGGCCCGCAACTCCGCCCACGCCAAGGCGATTACCGCGCTGCTGACCGAGGCTGACACCGACCGTTCGCACCGGGACTTCGCCGCCGCGCGCGTCAGCTACAACCGGGTGCTGACCATCGAGCCGAACAACCGGCGTGCCCAGGATGCAATGCGCCAGCTCGACTACATGCGCAGCCTCGATGAAAAACTCGAGCTGGCCCGTGGCGACTTGCGTCGCGGCGACATCTACGGTGCCGACCGTCAGGTCAAACAGATCCTCGAACTGGACCCGAAAAATGAAGGCGCCCTGGAACTGCAAAGCAACATCCGTCTGGTCCAGAGCCGCAACGTCATCCAGTACCCACAACTGCGCACACGCCTGGAACGGCCCGTGACCCTGGAGTTTCGCGACGCCAACCTGAAAACCATTTTCGAGGTGCTGTCCCAGGTCGCCGGGTTGAACTTCATCTTCGACAAGGACCTGCGCCCGGACATGAAAGCCACGATCTTCGTGCGTGACGTGCGCATCGAAGACGCCGTGGAACTGCTGCTGCAACAGAACCAGTTGCATCAAAAAGTGGTGAACGAAAACACCTTGCTGATCTACCCGGACTCACCGCAAAAGCTCAAGGATTACCAGGAGCTGGTGATGCGCACCTTCTACCTGACCAGCATCGATGCCAACACCGCGCTGAACATGATCAAAACCATGCTCAAGACCCGCGACGTGTTTGTCGATGAGCGCCTCAACACCCTGACCATGCGCGACTCCGAAGACGCGATCCGCATGGCGGAAAAACTCCTGCAATCGCAAGACCAGTCCAACCCAGAAGTGGTGCTGGAAGTGGAGGTGATGGAGGTTGCCACCCAACGGATTCTCGACCTTGGCCTGCAATGGCCGAACACCTTCGGCGTGGTCAACGGCGACGGTTCGCCGGTGCAGATTCTCGATCAATTGAAAGGCATCGACTCCAGCCGGATCACCATCTCGCCTTCGCCGCAAGCCAAGATCAATGCCCAGGACAACGACATCAACACCTTGGCCAGCCCGGTGATTCGTGTCAGCAACCGCGAGCAGGCGCGCATCCACATTGGTCAGCGCGTGCCGATCATCAGCGCCACGTCGGTGCCGTCGACCCAAGGCCCGGTGATCACCGAAAGCGTCACCTACCTGGACGTCGGTCTGAAGCTGGAAGTGCAGCCGACCGTGCACCTGAACAACGAAGTGGCAATCAAGATCGCGCTGGAAGTGAGTAACGCCACGCCACTGGAACCGACCCGCCAGGGCACGATTCCGGTGCAGGTCGATACCCGTAACGCCCAGACCACCCTGCGCCTGCATGACGGCGAAACCCAGATTCTCGCCGGCCTGATGCGCAACGACCATGGCGCCACCGGCAACAAGATTCCGGGGCTTGGCGACATTCCTGGCCTGGGCCGGTTGTTCGGAAGCAACAAGGACAACGTCAGCAAATCGGAACTGGTGCTGTCGATCACGCCACGGATCGTGCGCAACCTGCCGTACCAGAGCCCGTCGGACATGGAATTCCCGACCGGCACCGAAACCAGCATGCGCATTCAGGCACCGGACCGGCAGATGGAACCGCCCATTCAGAACGAGCACATCGATCGGCCGGTGGCGGCCTCAACCACTCAAGTGTTTATCGAGAAGCCTTGATCATGAGCGCCTCGCAACGCGGTTTTACCCTGATCGAAGTCGTGGTGACGCTGGCCCTGATCGGCTTGCTGGCCGGCATGGCCGCGCCGCTGACCGAGACCGTGGTGCGCCGGGGCAAAGAGCAGGAACTGCGCACCGCGCTGTACCAGATTCGCGATGCCATCGACGCTTACAAACGCGCATTCGACGCCGGTTACATCGAGAAGTCCCTGAACAGCAGCGGCTATCCGCCGAACCTGAAAGTGTTGGTGGAGGGGGTGCGCGATGTGCGCAGCGCCAAGGGGGCCAAGTTCTATTTTCTGCGGCGCGTGCCCCATGACCCGCTGAAGCCGGTCAAGCGTGACGACGACGGCGGCTGGGGTTTGCGCTCCTATGACAGCACGGCTCAAAACCCGCGTGAGGGCCAAGACGTCTTTGACGTTTACTCCCAGGCGCGTGGCAAAGGGCTTAACGGCATCGCCTACCGGGAGTGGTGAGCTTATGCGTCGGGAAAAGGGGTTTACCTTGCTGGAACTGATGGTGGTCATGGCAATCATCGCAACCCTGATGACCATCGCCTTGCCACGTTATTTCAACAGCCTCGAGGCCTCGAAAGAGACCACGCTGCGCCAGAGCCTGTCGGTGATGCGCGAAGCCCTGGATCACTACTACGGCGACACCGGGCGTTATCCCGATTCCCTTGAACAACTGGTGGAACAACGCTACCTGCGCAACCCGCCGATGGACCCGATTGCCGAACGCAAGGACCTCTGGGTCATGGTCGCACCACCGGATGGCGTACCGGGTGGCGTCGCCGATATCAAAAGCGGGGCCACAGGGAGGGCGCGTGATGGCAGCCTCTATTCCGAGTGGTAAACCTTCGAACGAGGGCGGTTTCACTTACCTGGGCGTGCTGTTCCTGATCATGCTGATGGGCATGGGCCTGGCCACTGCCGGCGAGTTGTGGTCAACCCTCTCGCGCCGTGATCGTGAGCGCCAGTTGCTCTGGGTCGGCACGCAATACGCCCAGGCATTGCGCAGCTACTACCGCAGTTCACCAGGCTTGGCGCAATACCCGAAGGAGCTGGTAGACCTGTTGCAGGACGAGCGTTTTCCCAGCCCAAAACACCATATCCGGCAGCTGTATCCGGACCCGATCGGCGGCGGAGAATGGAGCCTGATGCGCGGTTTCGACGGCCGCATCACCGGCCTCAACAGCGCCTCCACGGACACGCCGCTCAAGCAGGCGGACTTCCCCTCTCAGTGGTCGGATTTTGCCGGCATGGCGAGTTACAAGGACTGGCAGTTCGTGGCCGAGAAAGCCTTTCTCGAGGGCACATCGGGACCTGCCAAGGGCCAGTCACAATCGCCCGAAGCGTTGCAGCCATGAACCGATTCTGCGTGGCCGTGATCCTGATGCTGGCGTCTGCTGCCGCCACGGCCGGCGAAGAGGACGAAATGATGGGGTTCATCGTCGATGACACGATCTCGCACATCGGTCACGACTTTTACTACTCGTTCAGTGAACGCCTGCGCGCCACCAGCCCGATGGATTTCAACCTGGTGGTACGCGAACGACCTTCGGCGCGGTGGGGCGCCCTGGTCACTGTGGAATATCAGCAGCGTCTGGTTTACCGGCGTTTTTTGCCGCCGAACACCGTGGAACTCAAGGAAGAGGCCTATGACGCCGCCGACTGGGTCCGCGGGCAGATCGTCCAGCGCAAGCTGGAAGCCTTGTTGCAGGACACAACGGACCTTGAGAGGGACGAACTATGAAAACCACAACGTTCTCGCAGCACCGCCTGTTTTCAAGGGCAGGCATCTGGTTGGTCGGGCTCGGCAGTTGCGGCCTGGTCCAGGCCACCGAACTGGTCTACACGCCCATCAACCCCTCGTTTGGCGGTAACCCGCTGAACGGGACCTGGCTGCTCAACAACGCCCAGGCGCAAAACGATTACGACGATCCTGACTTGAAAAAACGCACCGCCGCGGCCGGTACTTCAGCGCTGGAGCGGTTCTCCAGTCAGTTGCAGTCGCGGTTGCTCGGGCAGTTGCTGGACAACATTTCAGCGGGCAACACCGGGAGCCTGACCACCGACGCTTTTATCGTCAACGTGGTCGACGACTCCGGCCAATTGACCATTGTCGTGACCGACCGAGCGACCGGTGAAGTCTCCGAAATTCAGGTGAGCGGCCTGGCCCCTTGAAGGGATCCGGGTTGATGGGGAGGGAAGGATATGAAAAGAATAATGGTGCTAGGGCTGATGTTGGCGGCGTTACAGGGGTGCAGTCTGCGCGAGCCGATCGGGGCTGAGCAGGACACCGAAACCCCGACGCTGACCCCGAGGGCTTCGACTTACTACGACTTGATCAACATGCCACGACCCAAGGGTCGGTTGATGGCGGTGGTGTACGGTTTCCGCGACCAGACCGGGCAATACAAACCGACCCCGGCCAGTTCGTTTTCTACCAGTGTCACTCAAGGCGCGGCGAGCATGTTGATGGATGCGTTGCAGGCCAGCGGCTGGTTTGTGGTGCTGGAACGGGAGGGGCTGCAGAACCTGCTGACTGAACGCAAGATCATCCGCGCCTCGCAGAAAAAACCGAACACGCCGGTGAATATCCAGGGCGAACTGCCGCCGTTGCAAGCGGCGAACATGATGCTTGAGGGCGGGATTATTGCGTACGACACCAATGTGAAAAGCGGCGGGGAAGGGGCGCGTTACCTGGGTATCGATATTTCCCGGGAGTATCGGGTGGATCAGGTCACGGTGAACCTGCGGGCGGTGGATGTGCGCAGTGGGCAGGTGCTGGCCAATGTGATGACCAGCAAGACGATTTACTCCGTGGGCCGTAGTGCCGGGGTGTTCAAGTTTATCGAGTTCAAGAAGTTGCTTGAGGCGGAGGTTGGCTACACCACCAACGAGCCGGCGCAGTTGTGTGTGTTGTCGGCGATCGAGGCGGCGGTGGGGCATCTTCTGGCGCAGGGGATCGAGCGGCGTTTGTGGCAGGTGGCGGGGGATAATTCGCCTGAGAGCGGTGAGACGCTTGACCGGTATCTGACCCAGAACAAGGTGGTGCCTGAAGAAGAGTGACCGAGGCCAGACCCGGAACTCTGTAGGAGCCGGCTTGCCGGCGATGGCGGCCTCATGACCGACCATTTTCTTTCGGGTGTACATATCCATTGCTGCGGTAACGGCCACTTGTGGTTTCGCCCTTACGGCGAGTCCCTTTTGGCAAACGCCCCAAAAGGAACCAAAAGGTCTCGCCCCAGCGTCCGGCCCCTCGCTAAGGCTCGGCGTTCCCTCGCTCCGGTCCTGCTCCGTGGGCCCGCCGCGATCGGCCATCCATGGCCGTGCGCGGCTAACCCGGCATCCATGCCGGGTTGCCCACTGCGCAGAACCTCCACTCGGCCTCCCGAAGGGGCGGGCAGATCAAAATCAAAAGCGCAAGGCGAGCTAACGCTCGGCCTCGTGGTTAGGTGGGTGTACGCCGTACCATTGTAGGAGCCGGCTTGCCGGCGATGACGTCCTTCCAGCCAACCCTTCACTCACGACTGTACCCAACCCCCTGTAGGAGCCGGCTTGCCGGCGATGGCGGTGGGTCAGTCGACGCATTTATCGCCTGAAAGGACGCCATCGCCAGCAAGCTGGCTCCTACAAGGGAAATGCATAGGTGTTGGAGAAATACGATCCCCTGTAGGAGCCGGCTTGCCGGCGATGGCGGTGGGTCAGTCAACGTATGTATTGGCTGAACAGACGCTATCGCC
>NZ_JAGYFX010000178.1:0-6091 GCF_019946615.1 Pseudomonas sp. BF-R-01 | reverse complement strand
CAATGGTGCCTGACCCACCGCTATCGCCAGCAAGCCGGCTCCTACAAAGAGGGGAGGTGCTATTTGTTCCACGTCGTCGGGCAACCGATGCAGCCGTCCATATTCGCATCCTGAAAGTTCGCATAATGCTGACGCGAACCGCTGAGGTTTGCCTGCTCCAGGTTGCTTTCACCGAACTTGGCTTCCTGCAGATTGGCATCACTGAGATTCGCGCCTTTGAGGTCGGCTTTGCTCAACCAGGTCATTTCCAGGTCGGCCGCCCGCAGGTTGGCGTTGTGCAGTTTGGCGCCGGAGAGGCGGGCGAATTGCAGGTAGACGCCGCTGAGGTTGGCGTCCTGAAACTGCGCACCCTGGGCAAACAAGCCCCAGCCCTGGACCGCCATCAACGTAGCACCGCTGAAGTCGGCCAGGCGCAGGTTGCTTTGTTGCAGGCTGGCGCGGGTCAGGTTGGCGCCTTGCAGTTGGGCTTTTTCCAGGTTGGCGAGGTCGAGGCGGGCGTGACGCAAGTCGGCGTCGCGCAGGTCGGCGCCGCTGAGGTTCATGTTGCGCAGGTCCTGATTGCTCAGGTTGGCGCCTTTGAGATTGGCGCCGGGGCACTGGCTGTGTTCGGCGAGGGTGCAGCCGTTGATGATCAGGGGGGCGTCGTCGCTGTCATCCGCGAAAACCGGAAGGGCGGCGAGCAATAGCATTAGAGGCAGGTATTTCATGGCAAGGTCTCTGGCTTCCCTTGTGGGAGCGAGCCTGCTCGCGATGGTCGTCAACGATGACGCGGGGTGTCTGGTGCCCCGCGGCGGTCTCAGGTTAATCGCGAGCAGGCTCGCTCCCACAGAGGTGGGTGGGGAGAATTACTTCTGCGCGGTCTGGTTATCCCAGCTCGGAATCTTGAACACCCAGAACGACCCGCCCTGAGCCACCGGTTTGGTCAGCTCGGCCATGTCGCCGCCCCACAACGGCACCGCGCCGCCATAGCCGACGGTCACGCCGATGTACTGCTCGCCGTCCTGTTCCCAGGTGATCGGCGGCGAGACGATGCCGCTGCCGGTCTGGAACTTCCAGAGCTCCTTGCCGGTTTTCGCGTCGAAGGCCTTGAAGAAACCGTCGCCGGTGCCGGTGAACACCAGGTTGCCCTTGGTCGCCAGCACGCCAGCCCACAACGGCAAGTGTTCCTTGTGCTCCCACACCACTTTGCCCGTGGTCGGGTTCATCGCCCGCAAGGTGCCGACGTGATCGTCGTACATGCGCTTGATGCGGAAACCCATGCCCAGATAGGCCGAGCCTTTCTTGTAGTTGACCTCTTCGGTCCAGTATTCCTCTTTCCATTGGTTGCCCGGAATGTAGAACAGGCCGGTGTCCTGGCTGTAGGCCATCGGGTTCCAGTTCTTACCACCGAGGAACGGCGGCGAAACCTCCACCGGTTTGCCCTTGGTTTCCCCCGGCAGCGGCTTGGCCGGACGCTGGCCTTCATTCTCGACCGGCCGCCCGGTCTTCAGGTCGATGTGGCTGGCCCAGGTGATGTTGTCGACGAAGGGGAAGGCGTTCTGCAATTTGCCGTTGTTGCGGTCGACCACGTAGAAGAAACCGTTGCGGTCCGCATGGCCGGTGGCCTTGACCGTTTTGCCGTCCTTGTCCTTGTAGTCGAACAGCACCAGCTCGTTGTTGCCGGAGAAATCCCAGGCATCGTTCGGGGTGTGTTGGTAGAACCATTTCACCTCGCCGGTGCTCGGATCGACGCCGACCTGGCCCGAAGTGTAGAGGCTGTCGTAATCGTGCGGGTTGCCGTCCTTGGAGGTACGCGCCCAGGTGTTCCACGGGCCAGGGTTGCCGGCGCCGACGATGATGGTGTTGGTTTCCGCGTCGAAACTGGCGCTCTGCCAAGGGGCGCCGCCGCCGTGGCTCCAGGCTTCGACCTTGCCGGTTTCAGTAGTTGGATCGTTCGGCCAGGACGGCGCCTTGACGTCGCCGGTCGGCGTACTGTCCTTGCCGTTCAAGCGGCCCATGTGGCCTTCGACGAAAGGTCGCATCCACACTTCTTCGCCGGTGTCCGGGTCGCGGGCATAGAGTTGCCCGACCACACCGAACTCATCGCCGGAACTGCCATGGATCAACAGCACCTTGCCGCTGGTCTTGTCTTTGATCAGCACCGGGGCGCCGGTCATGGTGTAACCGGCGGCGTGGTCGCCGAATTTCTTGTTCCAGACCACTTTGCCGGTGTTCTTGTCCAGCGCGATCAGTCGCGCGTCGAGGGTGCCGAAGTAGATTTTGTCGCCATAAATCGCCGCGCCACGGTTGACCACATCGCAGCACGGACGAATGTTGTCCGGCAGGCGATGGTTGTAGGTCCACAGGCGCTTGCCGGTCTTGGCATCGAGGGCGAATACCCGCGAGTACGAACCGGTGACGTACACCACGCCGTCACTGACGATGGCCTGGGATTCCTGGCCGCGCTGCTTCTCATCGCCGAAGGAGTAGGACCAGGCCGGCGTCAACTTGAACACGTTCTTGTCATTGACCTGGGCCAAAGGGCTCCAGCGCTGGGCGTTGGTGCCCATGCCGTATTGCAGAACGTCCTTGGTGGTCAGGTGATCGTTGGCAATGTCTTCCCAGCTCACGTTGTGCGTCGGTGTGGCAGGCGCGGTTGCAGCTTGGCTGGCAGCGCTCAGGGACAGGCTGCTCACCAGCAAAAAGGCTTGCACGGCGAGGGTCAAAGGGGAAAGGGCGGGTAGCGATCTTATTGTCATGGTTGCAGTTCCCAGTGGAGGTTTTGGCCTGCACAGGGTGGTGCGTCCGACGGGGTGCCGAATACGGAAAAAGTCCCGCTGTTGCCGGGAAAATTTCCCAGGCGGCACCTGATTTGGATGTGCGTCGCAAGCCCTACTACCAAGGTACTGGGTGGCGACCACCAAAGCAGCATGGGGCTTGTGCGAAGTGATTCCTAAGATGGCTGCCATAGCCTCTGTAAAGAGGTTTTGCGTGCAATCCTGAGGGCATAACAATGACAACAAAACGCAACGCCTTGCTCGTTGCCGGCCTGCTGGCCGGCTTCATCAGTGCAGGTTCGGTCTGGGCTCACGGCAATGTCGTGCCACAAGCCGTCGAAACCCAGGGACTGACCCCGATCAAGGACGCCGGCGTGCAACTCGATGGCGATGGATGGGCGGCGGTGAACCCTTACCGCACTTCCCCGGAACACGATAAGGCCGTCGAGATCGGTTCATCGGCCTACAACCAGAACTGCGCGGCCTGTCATGGCCTGGAAGCCAAGTCCGGCGGCATCGCGCCTGATTTGCGCATGCTCGATGTCGGCGAGGCCGGTGATGAATGGTTCGTCGAACGGGTGCGCCATGGCGCGGTGCGTGACGGCCGGGTGTACATGCCGAAAATGGCAGACTACCTGAGCCAGGAAGCCCTGTGGGCGGTTCGCACCTACCTGGACAGCGTCCGCGTCGAGGAGTAATGCATGCGCCTGCTCGCGGTGTTGATCAGCGCTGTGTTGCTGTGCTGCCAGACGGTGCAGGCGCAGGTCCGCAGCTATGACGAAATGATCGCCGCCGGGGAACTGAAAGTGGCGGTCTACAAAGACTTCGCCCCCTACAGTTTCGACGACGCCGGCCAACCCCGTGGCGTCGATGTCGACCTCGCCGAGGCGCTGGCCAAAGCGCTTGGTGTGCGCCTGACGCTGATCTGGGCGCCCGCCGGCGAGAAGCTCGACGACGACCTGCGCGACTACATCTGGCGCGCCAGTCCGTTGCACGATCTGCAACTGGCCGACCTGATGATGCGCGTGCCCTATGACCAGGATTACGCACGCAAGCGCAACGAACTGGGTGAACTGGAAAACAGCCATGTGGTGATGTTCGGTCCGTATCAGAACGAACAATGGCAAGTCGCCTATGACCGTCGTCGGCTCGAGTCGGTAGGCAGCGTCGCGGTGTTCGAGCATCACCCGATCGGCGTCGAGGTCGACAGTGTGCCGTCGTTCTACCTGACCTCGGTGTTCAACGGCATGCTCGCCGGCAAAACCCATCACTACCCCGGCGTGCCCCAGGCATTCGCGGCGATGAAGGCGGGCGAAGTCGACGCGGTCATGGCCATGCGCGGCGAGATCGACTGGCAGGTTCATGAAGCCGCCGACCCGCAAGTGGCGTTGGCGGAAAACGCCTACCCGAACATGGGCAAGCAACTCTGGGAAATCGGCATGGCCGTGCACGAGAGCAACCGGCAACTGGCCTATGCCGTGGAAGAGGCGCTGGAAGCCTTGATCCGCGAGGGTTCGGTGAAAGCCATTTATGCCCGTTATGGCCTGCGCTATGACGTCCCGGAGATGTATCAACAGTGAACTGGCGCATGTGTTGTCTGTTGGCCTGTTGGCTACCCGTGGCCGCGCACGCGGCAGACATCGCACCGGGCAAAGACCCGGTGCCGTCGGTGATGTGGGCCTTCTATCACAAGCAGATGCTTGGCGACGCGCCGTTCGTGTTTGATGAGCGGGTCAAGCTGCTGGCGCCGCCGTTCGCCGAAGACGCCCGGCAAGTGCCACTGGAAATCGATGCCCGTGCGTTCAAGGGCGAGGTGGTGAAAATCCTCGCCTGGGCCGAGCTCAATCCTTTGCCGAAAATTGTCGATTTCCAGCCGCTGGATCGGGTGTTGCCCTGGCTGTCGATCCGCATTCGTGTTGAACAAGCCACGCCGCTGCGCGCGGCCGTCCTGACTCGCGACGGTGTGTGGCATGTCGGCTCGACCCTGATCGATGCGGCGGGCGGCGGATGTACGGCGCCGAGCGTGGTGCGCACCCAGCCGGGCTGGGAAGAGCACATCGGCGAAGTGCTTGGCGGACGTTATCCCCGTGGCGAATTCAGCCGCTTGCGTTTGCAGGTGGCGCACCCGATGGATAACGGCATGGTCGGCGGTATCCCGGAATTCTTCATCAACCATGCCGAGCTGCGGGATCAGAACGATCAAGTGCTGGCCCGCCTCGAATTGTTTCCCGCCGTCAGCGAAAACCCCAACCTGGCCTTCGACATCGAAGGGGCAGGGCAGACGCGCCTGTTGCTGCGCGACAACAGCGGCAACGAATTTGATGCGGCCATACCCTGACTCAAAGGAGCGCGTGATGCGCTGGATGCTGCTGTTGTTCATTAGCCTGAGCCTTCCGGCGTTGGCCGAACTCGACTATTCACTCAAGCCCAGGCAGATCGCCGCCGACACCTGGCTGCTGGAAGGCAGCACCGACAATTTTGCCAAGGCCAACGGCGGCAACATCGTCAACACCGCCTTCATCGTCACCGAACGCGGGGTGGTGGTGATCGACACCGGGCCGTCCAGGCGATACGGCGAAGCGATGCGCAAAGCCATTGCTGCGACCACCGACAAACCGGTGATCCAGGTGTTGCTGACCCATCATCATCCCGATCATGTGCTGGGCAATCAGGCCTTCAGCGATGTGCCGATCGGCGCGCTCGCGGGCACCTGCGAGTTGTTGAAGCAGCAGGGCGACGCCATGGCCGAGAACATGTATCGGTTGGTGGGCGACTGGATGCGGGGCACCGAAGTGGTGTTGCCGACCGAGACGCTGACGCCCGGCGTGCGAAATTTTGGGAATCATGATCTGCGTCTGCTGAGCCTGGGTGGGCATACCGGCGCGGATCTGGCTATTCTCGACCAGCAAACCGGCGTGCTGTTTGCCGGGGATCTGGTGTTTTACCAGCGGGCGCTGACCACGCCCAACAGTCCGGGGTTGTCGGTGTGGCTGTCGGACATTGCCACGCTTCAGGGGCTGCCGTGGACGCTTATTATCCCCGGTCACGGCCCGGTGGCCACGGATGCAAAACCGTTCGAGCAAATGCGTGACTACCTTGGCTGGCTCGACCAGTTGATGCGCGAGGGTGCGGCCAACGGCAGCGACATGGCCGAGATGATCCGCAGCCCGATTCCCGAACGCTTCGCCGGGATCAGCCTGAGTCGCTACGAACTGATCCGCAGCGTCAGCCATCTCTATCCGCGCTACGAGCGCACACAAATGAAACGCGTTGACTCAAACCTGTAGGAGCCAGCTTGCTGGCGATGGCGATTTCATTGGCGCCATCGCCAGCAA
>NZ_JAGYFX010000177.1:0-6159 GCF_019946615.1 Pseudomonas sp. BF-R-01 | reverse complement strand
CAGCACTCTTCAGGCCGAGCGTTAGCTCGCCTTGCGCTTTTGATCTGAGCGCCCCCTCGAGAGGCCGAGTGGAGGTTCTGCGCAGTGGGCAACCCGGCATGGATGCCGGGTTAGCCGCCCCCGGCCAGGGATGGCCGATGGCGGCGGGCCCACGGAGCAGGACCGGAGCGAGGGCATGCCGAGCCTAGGCGAGGCACCGAACGAAAGGGGCAAGAGCGCTTGGTTACTTGGCGCTTCTCCAAGTGACCCGCCGTAAGGGCGAAACCCATAGCGGCCGTTACCGCAGCAATGGATATGTACACCTGAAAGATAATCGTCGCCTGTCAAGACGCCTTCGCCGGCAAGCCTGGCTCCTACAGAAAGCAGGCCACAAAAAAACCGCGCCCCCCTCAAGGGCCGCGGTTTTTTATACCCCCGCAATTACTGCTGCAACACCGTCGCCTGGTTATCCATACCCACCTGTTGAATGGTCGCCATCTGCGTCACGCCACTCTGATCAACATTGGCAATGTTCCCGATACCGCTCTGGGTCACATACGCCACGTTCATGCTGTCGGTCTGTTTCAGAGTGATCTTGTTATCGTTGCCCCACTGGCTGGTAGAGGCCAGGTTGCTGGTGCCGGACTGGTCGAATTCGCTACGGTTGTTCATGCCGTTACTGCTGCCCTCGACCAGGTTGGTGGTGCCGCGCTGGTCGGCGATGAGGACGTTGTCGGTGCCGTTCTGATCGAAGTACAGCTCGTTGTAGTTCTCCGCCTGGCTGACGATGGTTTTGTTGCCCATGCCGGTCTGGCTGGTGGTCATGACGTGGCCGACGCCGTCCTGGGTGAAGTTGGCAATGTTTTCCTTGCCGTTCTGAGTGATGGTTGCGCTTTGGTTGCTGCCAAATTGACCACCTTTTTGCGGACCTTTCCAATTGCTGGCGTAGACCTTGTTGTCGCTACCCACCGAAGTCGCGGTGAGCGAATGGCCTTCGCCGGACTGATAGGTGAAATGCACGTTACCCGTACCCGTCTGGTACAGCGCCAGGGTCGAGCCGGTGGACTCGAACTGGTCGGCGTAGATCGCGTTGAGGTTGCCGACCTGGAAGACCTGGGCGGTGTTGTTTTCGCCGAAGCTCTGGTCCACCACGGTTTCGTTGGTCTCGCCCATCTGGTCGACGGTGGCCGTGCTGCCCGCTTGCCCGTCTTGCCAGATCTCGGTGCCGTTGCCGTCGCCGTTCTGGTTGATGGTCAGGTTGCCGCCGTCGCCGTTGCGCTGGTCGCCGTAGGCATAGTTGTTGGCGCCGGTCTGGTTGATGTCGATCTGGCCGCCCATGTGGTTGATCTGTTCGGCGGTGGCGTAGTTGGTGGTGCCGTACTGGATGATCACCGCCATGTTGCCGATGCCGGGCTGGATCTGTTCGATGTTGGCTTCATTGCTGTCGCCGTACTGGAAGGTTTGACCGGAAGTGCCCTCCTGGCTGTCCTGATAGACGAACGAAAAGTTACCGCTGCCTTCCTGCTGTTGCAGCACTTCGCCGCCGCCCGCGCCGATCGATTGACTGGCATGGCTGGTGTTGAAGCTGCCGGTCTGTTTCTGGGTGATGGTGCTGTTGTCTTCATACAATTGCTCGGCGTAACCGGCGTTGTATTCACCGACCTGGTTCTGGTCGATGGTGCTAGTGGCCGAGTCCTGCACCGCAGCCGCATCGTTGCCCTCGCCGAGTTGCTGCTGGGTGGCGGTGCTGTAGGGGGCCTTGGTCTGTTTCACATTGGCGATGTTGGCGGTGCCGACCTGGTCCTGGGTGGAAATGCTGTCGTTGGCCAACGCATGGGCACTGGCAATGACCAGGATCGCGGCGGTGAGGGGCGTCAGTTTGAACATGATGAAACCTCCATGTGGTGCGGTGCTTTAGCGGTATTGTTTGACTGAAACGCTCATGCCGTTTCCCGATTGGGTCACGGCGCTGGAAAGCCCCGTGCCGGCCTGGTCGATGCTGGCGTCGTTGTTATTGCCGTTCTGGGCTATCTGCGCGCGGTTCTGGCTGCCGGTCTGGGTGATCGAGGCCGAGTTGCCGGAACCTTGCTGAGTGATCATTGCCATCAGGTCGCTGCCTTGTTGCAGGATGTAGGCTTCCTGATTGCTCCCCGACTGGACGATGGTGCCGAGCAGCGACTGGCCGTTCTGTTGCAGCAGCGCCACGTTGGCCTGACCGTTCTGGTCGATCAGCGCGTGCTGGCCAATCGGCGGAGGCAACTCGCCGAGGTCGGTGCCGGGGCCCAGGTCATCGTTCTCCATCAGATCGTCGGCGCGCACGCCCGCGCTGCTGCAGAGCAGAAGCAGGCAGAGCAGGGCGGCGGTCGACGTTTTCATGAGACTGTCCTTTCGCAAGAGGCCAGCCCCATCGGCCACGTGACCGATGGGGCCAAGGCTCAGTTGGAGATCACCGTCACGGTGCGCACGGTGCCTTGGGACGAGGTGATGGTGGCCGTCGGGTTCGCCGATGGAATCACCGTGGTGGTGTTGTTCACCGTCAGCCGCCAGCGACCGGTCACCGCCACCGTGGCAGTGCCCAGGGTTGCCAACCCGGTTGGGGTGCTCACCCGGATGGTGACGACGTTGCCGGTGGTCACCGATGAGGTGCCCGCGAAGTCCCAGGTGAAGCGGTTGTTGGAGCGTGCCGACACCGTTGCCGTGGTCACCGTGAAGGTTTCTGCCGGTGGCCGTGGCGAGACTTGCACGGTGACCGTCGCCGGTGCCGTCGACTGGGCGCCGAAGCTGTCCCGGGCGAAGTAGGTGAAGGTCGTGGTGAACGCCGTGGTGAAGTTGGCCGGTGGGGTGTATGTGATCACCGTACCGTTGCTGCTGACGCTGCCGCGACCGTTCGGTGGTTGCGTGAAGCTGGCGACCGCCAGCGGCACGTTGCCTTCCGGATCGGTGTCGTTGGCCAGCACACTGATCGGTATCGCCACGCCCAGGGTTGCGACGCTGTCGGCGACGGCCACCGGTGGCCGGTTAGGCGCCACGGTGATGGTCACGGTCGCCGGAGTGACCGAGGCCAGGCCTTTGATGTCTTGAGCTCTGTAGGTGAAGGTCGTGGTCATCGGCGCAGTGACTACGGGGGGCGGTGTGTAGACCACGGCGGTCGTGCCGCTCATCGCCACGGTGCCTTGCCCGGCGGCCGGTGAGGTCAGCGCGACGATGCTCAATGGCGTGTTGCCGTCCGGGTCGCTGTCGTTGGCCAGCAGGTTGAGGGTGATCGGCACTCCGAAGCTGGTGCTGCCGGTGTCGGCAACGGCCAGCGGCGCCTCGTTTTCACCGCTGTTCGGTTGTGTGCCGATCACCACCACAGGTTCGGTGTCGTTGCCGCCGGCGGCGGATTTGATCGTGACACTGGCCGGTGGCTGCGACAGATCGGCAACGCTCAGGCGTTGCAAGGTGCCGGTTTTCGTCAGCCGTCCGAAGCCCTGGGCGACCATGTCCGGCACCACGACTTCGTCTGACGAGGTGGCTTCGATCAGCAGGCTGTGATTACTCCAGTTGTAGCGTGCGGTCTGGATTTTCACGATGTCGGTGACTTTGCTCGACACCGCCGTTGGCCGGTTGGTGCCACTCGGGTCGGTCGCGGTGACCACGACCACCGGAGGAACCGTGCTGCCTGTCAGACGATGACCGAAGAACTGGCCGGTGTTGTTGCCAAGCATGGTGACCAGGCAGGGCGATTGCGGTGGTCCGGGAACCAGAGGCACGGTTTCACGGAAGCACAGGCTCGAACTGATGGCCGATTTGCCGAAGACTTCGACCCGGGTACTGCTCGTGCCCGGACCTGTCGGGAGGCGGCGGTAAGTGGCGCGGCCGATTTCCACAGGGGTTTGCGCACGGCTGTCGAGGACTTTGCCGGACACGGTAAAGAGGTTGGTCTGAATGGTCCCGGCCGGACCCTGGACACGCAGGAAGTTATTGTTGAACGGGCTGCCGGTGACCGCTTCGCTGAGGTTCGGATCACCCACGAATGTCTCGATGGCACCGGTGTCCGGATTCACTTCGGTGTACGGCCCGTTGACGCTGCGAAGAAATGGCCCGACCTCCCCGTTGAGTGCCCCGGCAAAGTTGCCCGGTGCGCCGATGCCGATGTCGCGGGTGATGTTGATCGCCCGGCGGCCCGGTGTGGTGACGTTGACTGTTTCCACGCCGTACGGGTGGGTGATGGTGTAGGTGCCCGCGACAGGTATGTTCACCCGCATGCGAATCCGCGCGAAGCTGGCCTGATCGCCGTCGACAGGGTTTTCCGCAGCGAACGCCGCTTCAATCCCGGCCACGTAGGCATCCACGCCATAACCTCCAACATCGTTGATGCTGGTCTCGGCGAGGAACCAGAACGCTTCCGGTGGCCAGTTATCCGGGAACACCATCGGCAGGGTGTCGTCGAAAATGCCGGGCTCCGGATTCAGGATGCACATATAGGCGGGGGCGCCAGGAGCACCCGGTGCCCGCGTGCTGGTAGCCCGTGACTGGCACAGTTCCAGCGACAGCAAGTTGCTGTCCTGATACCACATGGGGAATTTCCCCGTGGCGAAAGTGTAGGGGCCGGTATCGACGGCAGTGAGTTGCGCGAACGCACTGCCGGACAGCGAAAGAGTCAGCCCGAGCGCCTTGAGCGCGAAGCGTGGCCACTTGTTCATGATGCCTCCTGATGCGGATCTGGGCATGAGAGCGTTCATTGCACGATGACCACTTCTTCGGTATCGCTGCCGCCATTGGATGACGTCACCTGAACCTTGGCCGGTGGAATCGGCGAGATGCCGGTCGACAGGGATTTCTCTGCGCCGCTGCCACTGAGGGCGCCGATGGCGACACCCGTGCCGGAGGTGGCGGTGAGAATCGGTGGCGATGTTTCATCGCTGGTCGAGGCCACTACCGTGATTTGCCCGCTGCTCAGGCTGTACTCGGCCCGTGAAATCACCACCAGGTCGGTCAGCGGCATGGACAAGGAGGTTGGCGTGCTGGTAGGGATGGCCAGATGGTTGTCGGCCGTCACCAGCAAGCTGCTCGGCAACGTCGGGTTGGTGGCTGACTGGGCGTACCAGTGGCCGGTGGTGTTGGCCTCGATCAGGTTCAACACCGGGGTGTTGCTGTCCAGGGTCACGGTGGCCGGTGGTGGCGGGGCCATGACGAAAACATCCTGGTGGGCCACCGGGGCGCTGGCGCCTGCTGTGCGCGAATAGGTGCTGCGTTCGGCAATGATCGGAGTGGGGCGAACGAGCGTCGATAATTTGCCGGAAATGGCCATCACCGTCGTGCGCAAGTCCAGTCCGTTAGGCCCTTCAATGCGGATGTAGTTGGTATTGAAAGGGCTGCCTGTGAAAGCCTCTTCCAGGTTCGGATCGCCCACGAACGTGTCGGTTGAACCGGTAACCGGGTTGGGCTCGATGTAAGGGCCGTTGAGGCTGCGCAGGAAAGGGCCGATGTCCGCTTTGAGCGCACCGTCGTAGGTTTTCGGCGAGCCGATGCCGATGTCCCGGGTCATGTTGATCGCGCGGCGCCCGGGGGTATCGACGTTGAAGACATCGACGCCGTAAGGGTGGGTGATGACATAGGTGCCTGCCGTGGGCACGTCGACCCGAATACGGATACGGCCAAAACTGACCTGGTCGCCTTCCAGCGGGTCGCCACCACTGAACGCGGCTTCAACGGCGCTGACATAGGTCAGGTCGATGCCCCGTGCGGCATCGACGATGGATCCGTCGCCGGTGAACCAGAACGCTTCGTCGGGGAAGTTGGTCGGGAAAACGATGGGTTGAGTGTCATCGAAAATGCCGGGATTCGGATTCAAAAGGCACATGTAGGACGGTGCGCCGGGCGCACTTGGAACCCTGGAGCTGACGGCCTTGGACAGGCACAAGTCGAGGGTTCGACCGTGGGTGTCCTGATACCAGGAAGCGAAGTTACCGTTGGCGGGAACATAGGGGCCGGGGTCGACAGCAAACAGCGCTGCCTGGGCGACGCCTTGGGCCAGAGCGGACACGACCAGGGCGATCGTGGTTTTGGACAGTAAAGGGTGCATGAGTATTCCCTCTATCAGAGACCTGCCCCTTGGGGGGGTGGGTCAGTTGACGGGGGAGTCGGCAACTTCCGTACCAATCGTTGGAAACGGCCGGCAAAGGCCCGGCATTACAG
>NZ_JAGYFX010000176.1:0-6833 GCF_019946615.1 Pseudomonas sp. BF-R-01 | reverse complement strand
CGATTACGGTGGGTCAGTCAATTTGATTTCGACTGACCCACCGTAATCGCGAGCAGGCTCGCTCCCACAGGGGGAATACCCATAACAACAATAAAAGCGTTATTCAGAGGCTGACTGTAATGGCCGCACCTGCCCCCGTTTTGTCCCACGACGCCATCATCCAGGACTCCTGGTCACGTTGCCGCGCGTTCGGGCTCGATCATCAGAGTGCCCCGGCATTCGACCAGCTACCGGCGGCGGACATCGCGCAGTTGCTGGAAAGCCAGCATTCATTGGTGCAGACCACCCATCAGGAAGTCCTGCCCTACTACGAAAACATCCTCAGCAACTCCAATTGCCTGATCATGCTCGCCGACAATCAGGGCCAGGTCCTGACCTCCTGGGGCACCCAGCGCTTCATCGAGCCGAGCCTGACCCGCGGCTTCAGCGCCGGCGCCAGCTGGATGGAGCGCTGCAGCGGCACCAATGCCATCGGCACCGCCCTGGCCTGTGAGCAGGCGGTGCACATCGAGCACGATGAACATTTCCTCAAGGCCAACCGCTTCATGACCGGTTCCGCTGCGCCGATTTTCGATGCCGAACGCAAGGTCATCGCGGTGCTGGACGTGTCCAGTGACAGTTACCTGCCGCCGTCCCACACCCTCGGCATGGTCAAGATGATGAGCCAGACCGTGGAGAACCGGCTGATCCTCAACCTGTTCCATGGCCAGCACTTTCAACTGACGTTCAATACCGGGTTGAACAATCTCGACAGCCAATGGGCGGGATTGTTGATTTTCGATGAGACCGGCCAGGTGCTCTCAGCCAATCGCCGCGCCGACAATCTGCTGGGCATCAGCCTGTCGCGGGTCAGTGTCGAGAGCCTGTTCAAGGTCTCATTGCTCGAACTGCTGAATCAGCCGGACGGCCTGCCCTTCTCCCTCCAGGCGTCCGGGCGCAACCGCTTCCAGTGCCTGTTGAAGCGGCCGAAACAGGCACCGATCCAGGCAAGAATGTTCGCCGAGCCCGCCGTGGCGGCACCCGCACCCGCCGCGATCAGCCTCAATACCCTGCACTTCGGCGACAGCCGTGTGGAAAAAGCTGTGCGCCAGGCCGAGCGCCTGCTGGAGAAAGACATCCCGCTGCTGATCCACGGCGAAACCGGGGTCGGCAAGGAAGTGTTCGTCAAAGCGCTGCATCAGGCCAGTTCTCGCAGCAAACAACCATTCATTGCCGTCAACTGTGCTGCGATCCCCGCCGAACTGGTGGAGTCCGAGCTGTTTGGCTACGAGAAAGGCGCATTTACGGGTGCCAATCAGAAAGGCAGCATCGGGCTGATTCGCAAGGCCGACAAAGGCACGCTGTTTCTCGATGAAATCGGTGACATGCCATTGCCAACCCAAGCCCGGCTATTAAGGGTGTTGCAGGAGCGCTGCGTGCAGCCGGTGGGCAGCAGCGAGCTGTTCCCGGTGGATATCCGCATTATCTCGGCGACCAACCGCTCGTTGCGCGAGCAGGTTCAGTTGGGACGGTTTCGCGAAGACCTGTATTACCGGATCGGCGGCTTGACCCTGGAATTGCCGCCGCTCAGGGAACGCAGCGACAAGCAGGCGCTGTTCAAACGCTTGTGGGAACAACACCGTGAACCGTCGCAGTGGGCCGGGCTGAGCCGTGAGGTGATGGAGTTGTTCGGCCGTCATCCGTGGCCGGGGAATTTACGCCAGGTCAGCAGCGTGATGCAGGTGGCGCTGGCCATGGCGGAAGAGCAACCGGTGCGGCCGGAGCATTTGCCGGATGATTTTTTTGTCGATCTGGAGATGGAACCGGTGGAGGTGGATGAGCCGTTGGCGGTTGATTTGAATGATGTGGAGGATTTGAATCGGCAGTTGCAGGCGGCTGGGGGGAATATCTCCCATCTGGCGCGGCGGCTGGGGGTTAGTCGCAATACCCTTTACAAGCGGTTGCGGCAGTCGGAATGATGGGGCATCCGCAGCGGCGGCGCCCGGTTTGAGACCATTCGCGGGCAAGCCTCGCTCCTACAGGGACCGCGCCGTTCGCCAACACCGTGAACGACGCGGTCCCTGTAGGAGCGAGGCTTGCCCGCGAAGACGTCAGCCCTGTCACCGCTGAATCAATCCCACCCCAAAAACAAAAACCCGCACAAGGCGGGTTTTGTTTGTAACGAACGCAGCAATCAGTCAGCCAGACGCCAGGTCGTACCACCCTTGCCATCTTCCAGCACCACACCCATCGCGGTCAGTTGATCGCGAATACGGTCGGATTCCGCCCAGTCCTTACCGGCGCGAGCCGCCAGACGCGCAGCAATCAGCGCATCAACCTCAGCCGCATCAACCCGCCCTTCGGCACCGGCCTGCAGGAAGTCATCGGCCTCAAGCTGCAGCACACCCAGCACGCTCGCCAGCTCTTTCAGACGCGCCGCCAGACCCGCCGCCGCATCAAGATCGCTCTCGCGCAGACGGTTGATCTCGCGAACCATCTCGAACAGCACCGCGCAGGCTTCCGGCGTGCCGAAGTCGTCGTTCATCACCTGAGTGAAGCGCTCGACAAAGGCTTCGCCGCCAGCTGGTGCCACGCTCGGCAGGCCTTTCAACGCATGGTAGAAACGCTCGAGTGCGCCTTTGGCGTCCTTGAGGTTGTCTTCCGAATAGTTGATCGCGCTGCGGTAGTGGCTCGACACCAGCAGGTAACGCACGACTTCCGGGTGGTACTTTTCCAGCACGTCGCGAATGGTGAAGAAGTTGTTCAAGGACTTGGACATCTTCTCGCCATTGATGCGAATCATGCCGCAATGCATCCACGCGTTGGCGTAGGTCTTGCCGGTGGCCGCTTCGCTCTGGGCGATTTCGTTTTCATGGTGCGGGAACTCAAGGTCGCTGCCGCCGCCATGAATGTCGAAGGTCTCGCCCAGGCAGCAGGTCGACATCACCGAGCACTCGATGTGCCAGCCCGGACGACCGTCGCCCCACGGCGATGGCCAGCTCGGTTCACCCGGCTTGGCGCCTTTCCACAGCACGAAGTCCAGCGGGTCCTGTTTGGACTCGTCGACTTCAATCCGCGCGCCGATACGCAGGTCTTCGATCTTCTTGCGCGACAGCTTGCCGTAGCCCATGAACTTGGCGACGCGGTAGTACACGTCGCCATTGCCCGGTGCGTAGGCGTAACCCTTGTCGATCAGGGTCTGGATCATGGTCTGCATGCCAGCGATGTGATCGGTGGCCCGCGGTTCCATGTCCGGTTTGAGGATGTTGAGGCGCGCCTCGTCCTCGTGCATCGCGGTGATCATGCGCTCGGTCAGCACGTCGAACGGCTCGCCGTTCTCCTTGGCCCGATTGATGATCTTGTCTTCAATGTCGGTGATATTGCGCACATACGTCAGGTTATAACCGCTGAACCGCAACCAGCGGGTCACCAGGTCAAACGCGACCATGCTGCGGCCGTGGCCAATGTGGCAGTAGTCGTACACGGTCATCCCGCAGACGTACATGCGCACATTGTTGCCATCCAGCGGTTTGAATACTTCTTTGCTCTTGGTGAGCGTGTTGTAGATCGAAAGCACGTTAGAGGTTCCTTGAATCACTGGCCCCACGAATCACGCAAGGTCACGGTACGGTTGAATACCGGAGCACCTGGTTTCGAGTCCTTGATATCCGCGCAGAAGTAACCTTCGCGCTCGAACTGGAAACGGTCTTCCGGCTGTGCATTGCCCAGGGAGGGTTCAGCACGACAACCAGTGAGTACTTGCAGCGAGTCAGGGTTGATGTTGTCCAGGAAACTGGCGCTGTCTTCGGCCTTTTCAGGGTTCGGCGAGCGGAACAGGCGATCGTACAGACGCACTTCGCACTCGACGCTGGCCGCGGCCGGCACCCAGTGAATCACGCCTTTGACCTTGCGGCCTTCAGGGTTCTTGCCCAGGGTTTCCGGATCGTACGAGCAACGCAGTTCGACGATGTTGCCGTCGGCGTCCTTGATCGCTTCGTCGGCACGGATCACATAGCTGCCACGCAGACGCACTTCGCCGTTCGGCTCCAGGCGCTTGTAGCCTTTTGGCGGCTCTTCCATGAAGTCATCGCGGTCGATGTAGATTTCACGGGCGAACGGCAGCTTGCGCACGCCGAGTTCTTCTTTCTGCGGGTGACGAGGCAGTTCGAGGTGATCGACCTTGTCTTCCGGGTAGTTGGTGATCACGACTTTCAACGGACGAAGCACGCACATGGCGCGCGGGGCGTTCGCGTCGAGGTCCTGACGGATGCTGAACTCAAGCATGCCGAAGTCAACCACGCCGTCGGAACGGTTGGTGCCGATCATGTCGCAGAAATTGCGGATCGACGCAGGGGTGTAGCCACGACGGCGGAAGCCGGACAGCGTGGACATGCGCGGATCGTCCCAGCCATTGACGTGCTTCTCATCGACCAACTGCTTGAGCTTGCGCTTGCTGGTGATGGTGTAGTTCAGGTTCAGGCGGCTGAACTCGTACTGGCGCGGGTTCGCCGGCACCGGCAGGTTCTCGAGGAACCACTCGTACAGCGGACGGTGGCTTTCGAACTCCAGGGTGCAGATCGAGTGGGTGATGCCTTCGATGGCGTCCGACTGACCGTGGGTGAAGTCGTAGTTCGGGTAGATGCACCACTTGTCACCGGTCTGGTGGTGATGCGCATGACGGATGCGATACATGATCGGATCGCGCAGGTTCATGTTCGGCGAAGCCATGTCGATCTTGGCCCGCAGCACACGTGCGCCGTCCGGGAACTCGCCGGCGCGCATGCGGGCGAACCAGTCGAGGTTTTCTTCGACGCTGCGATCACGGAACGGGCTGTTACGGCCCGGCTCGGTCAGAGTGCCACGGTATTCCTTGGCTTGTTCAGGGCTCAGGTCGTCAACATAGGCCTTGCCGGCCTTGATCAGTTCAACGGCCCAGTCGTGCAACTGGTCGAAATACTGCGAGGCATAGCGCACTTCGCCGGACCATTCGAAACCCAGCCATTTGACGTCGCTTTCGATGGCGTCGATGTATTCCTGGTCTTCCTTGGCCGGGTTGGTGTCGTCGAAACGCAGGTGGGTGACACCGCCAAACTCCTGGGCCAGACCGAAGTTCACACAGATCGACTTGGCGTGACCGATGTGCAGGTAGCCGTTGGGCTCAGGCGGGAAACGGGTGACGATCTGCGTGTGCTTACCCGAGTCCAGGTCCGCCTGGATGATCGGGCGCAGGAAATTGACCGGCACGGCAGGGCCGGTCTTGGAATTCGAGGTAGGGTCGACAGTGGGCTTGCTCATAGGATCCTTGAACGTACAAGTGCGCGGCCGGAACACGGGCCTGATAAAACAAAGCCGCTATCATAGCCGAAGCCGTCAAGTCGCTGACAGTACAGGCCCGAAAACGGCTGCATTTAATCGGATGCAAATGAAAAACAGCCTCGAAATTGGCGTCTGTCGCGCTAAACTGCGCACCTTGGCCGACATCGGCCGGACCGGTTGAGGGCTCGACAGCCCTGAAACCCACGAATTCCCAGAAAGAGTACCGATCATGACCCAAGTCAAACTGACCACCAACCACGGCGACATCGTCCTGGAACTGAACGCTGAGAAAGCCCCGATCACCGTGGCCAACTTCATCGAGTACGTTAAAGCCGGTCACTACGAAAACACTGTTTTCCACCGCGTCATCGGTAACTTCATGATCCAGGGCGGCGGTTTCGAGCCAGGCATGAAAGAAAAGAAAGACAAGCGCCCAAGCATCCAGAACGAAGCCGACAACGGTCTTTCCAACGACAAGTACACCGTCGCCATGGCCCGCACCATGGAGCCGCATTCGGCTTCCGCCCAGTTCTTCATCAACGTCGCTGACAACAGCTTCCTGAACCACAGCGGCAAGAACGTTCAGGGCTGGGGCTACGCAGTGTTCGGCAAAGTGACCGCCGGTACCGACGTTGTCGACAAGATCAAAGGCGTGTCCACCACCTCCAAGGCCGGCCACCAGGACGTACCAGCAGACGACGTGATCATCGAGAAAGCCGAGATCATTGAGTGATATTGCTGATTTCAGACTTGCATCTGGAAGAGGAGCGCCCGGACATCACCCGGGCGTTTCTGGATTTGCTCGCCGGACGCGCCCGCTCGGCGAGTGCGTTGTACATCCTCGGCGACTTTTTCGAAGCGTGGATTGGCGACGATGCCATGACGCCCTTCCAGCGTTCCATCTGCCAGGCCCTGCGCGACCTCAGCGACAGCGGCACGGCGATTTTTCTGATGCACGGCAATCGTGACTTCATGCTCGGCCAGGCCTTTTGCAAACAGGCCGGTTGTACGTTGTTGAAGGATCCGAGTGTCGTGCAGTTCAACGGCGAGCCGGTGCTCTTGATGCACGGCGATAGCCTCTGCACCCGCGACGAGGCTTACATGAAGCTGCGTCGTTACCTGCGCAACCCGATCACCCTGTTCATCCTGCGCCACTTGCCGTTGCGCACCCGCCATAAACTGGCGCGCAAACTGCGCAGCGAAAGCCGTGCGCAGACGCGGATGAAGGCCAATGACATTGTCGATGTCACGCCGGACGAAGTGCCACAGGTGATGCAGGCTTATGGCGTGAAAACCCTGATCCACGGGCACACCCATCGCCCGGCCATCCACAAGTTGCAGATTGGCGATCAAGCGGCCAAGCGCATTGTGCTGGGGGATTGGGATCGCCAAGGCTGGGCGTTGCAGGTGGATGAGAGCGGGTTTGCGTTGGCGCCGTTTGATTTCCCGCCGACACCTGGACTTGCAATACAACACCTGTAGGAGCGAGGCTTGCCCGCGAAGGCGTCGTGTCAGTCAACATCAATGCTGAATGATAT
>NZ_JAGYFX010000175.1:0-6892 GCF_019946615.1 Pseudomonas sp. BF-R-01 | reverse complement strand
CGTACGCTTTTGATTTTCACCACTCATCAGGCCGAGCGTTAGCTCGCCTTCAGCTTTTGATCTGAGCGCCCCCTCGAGAGGCCGAGTGGAGGTTCTGCGCAGTGGGCAACCCGGCATGGATGCCGGGTTAGCCGCCCCCGGCCATGGATGGCCGATGGCGGCGGGCCCACGGAGCAGGACCGGAGCGAGGGCATGGCGAGCCTTAGCGAGCCACCGAACGAAAGGGGCAAGAGCCCTTGGTTACTTGGGGCTCTTCCAAGTGACTCGCTGTAAGAGCGAAACCAATAGTGGCCGTAACCGCAGCAATGGATATGTACACCTGAAAGAAAATGGTCGGCTATCAGGCCGCCATCGCTAGCAAGCCAGCTCCTACAGGGGATTTGTGTAACGCCCACCGTAGAGAATGATCATGCGGTCCAGCCGACGCTAAACCCCACTCAACCCCTTGATCACCAAATCCACATTCCCCTCCAGTTCAGCCACCGGGTCCGCCGCGTCCACACTCAAAACGACCAACCGGCTCCCGGCCTCGGCAATCACCGCTTTCACCGCGTCCGACGGCTGCCGATGATGCAACACCACCGCCACGTCATTGTCCTTGAGCGTCACACCCAATTGCTTCAGCGCCTCCGGTGTCCACTCGGCGTCGGGCCGCGCATCGAGACCGATCAGTTCCAGATTGAGCCCGCCAATCAGGTAACCAAAGTGATCGCTCAGGCTCATCACGCTCAGATTGTCAGCACTGGCCAGCCGCGCTTCGCTGTCGGCGCTGAACTTGAGCAAGCGCTGTTTCAGTGTCGCAAGGTTGGCCTCGATCACAGGCTTTGCAGCAGGAGCAAGGCGCACCAGGTCCGCCGCCATCACATCCGCCATGCGCCCCATGTTGTTGCTGGAAAACCACGGCTGACTGTTCAAGCCATCGACCTTGTTGCCCGGCTGCACGGCAATGCCGGGCAGGGCGCCGTCCACCGGGCGCGCGGCGTCGACTTCGACGATGCGAATATTGCTGCGCCGGGCGATCGGGTACAGCGGATCATCCGCCCACAACGAACGAAGACCAATCACCGCATCGGCGTCAGTCGCCAGTTTGGCCAATGCCGGTGCGCCGCGCCCGGTGAAGTAAGCCGTCTGACGGCTGCCAGGCAGGTTCGCCGGCGCCGCGCGTTCAAGGTTGACGTTGGTGCCCTTGAGCAGTACTTCGCCCAGACCATAAGTGATCGGCAAGGACGCCAGCACATGCAACGGTTTGGCGCTGTCCGCTGCAAACGAGGTATTGACCAGCCCGCACAGGGCGACGGCCAGGGTCAGTTGACGCAGAGAAAATGACATTTATCCGAGGTTCCCTTTCAGGCTTGGGACGACGCCGCGCGCAATGGCGGCGAGGGCGAAGGCGATACCGGCCACCAGAATGATCGCGGCGCCGGACGGGATCGGCAGGTCGAACACAATCGGCGCAAGAATCCCGCACAGCGTGCTGACCGTGGCGATCAGTACCGAGCACCAGAAGAATCCCTTGAGCGACTGGCTGAGCAACCGCGCTGCCGCTGCCGGAATCACCAACAGCGCACCGACCAGAATCGCACCGATGACTTTCACTGCCGCCACGGTGATCAGCGTCACCAGAATCACGAACAGGTAATCCAGGGTCTTCACCGCCACACCACGTACCGCTGCCAGTTGCGGGTTGAAACTGGCGAGCATGATGCGGTTGTACAGCGGCAAGGCCAGCGCCATCACCAGCGAACCGACGATGGCCAGCACCAGCAAGTCATTGCCGTTGACGGTCAACACCGAACCGAACAACACGTTCTCCAAGATGTGCACGTTGATCTTGCCCGCCAGAATCAACAGCAGGCTCGCGCCCAACGCCAGCGACACCGACAGGAACACGCCGATCAACGTATCCGGCGCCAGACCCGTACGGTTGCGCAGGTAATTCAGCAATATCCCGAACAGCAGGCAGTAACCGAACAGGCTGCCATAGGGCCCGGTGTAGGGTTCGCCAAGCAGAATGCCGATGGCGACGCCAGTCAGCGCCGCGTGACCCACCGCTTCGGAGAAAAACGCAAAGCGCTTGACCACCACCAGCGTACCCAGGCCACCCAGCACCGGGCCGATCAGCAAGCCGGCGAGCAGCGCATTGACCACAAATCCGTACGCCAGCGCCTCAGGCAGATAGCCCGAAGACGCCCAGCCCTGAACCATCAAGCGAAAGGCTTCGTAACTCATCAGGCAGCGCTCCGTGGATGGGTCGAGAACAGGGTCAGCAAACGTTCCGGAGTCAGCGCCTGTTTCGGCGTGGCATCGAACAGTACCCGGCGATTGAGCCCGGTGACGCGATCCGCCAGACGCCCGACCGCTTCCAGATCATGCTCGATCCACAGCACGGTGATCCCGCTCTGACGCCAGTCGCCGAGCAACCGTTCGAACACCTGAATGCCCGCCTCATCGAGGGCCGACATCGGCTCATCGAGCACCAGCAATTGCGGCGCCGGGATCAGTCCCTGTGCAAGCAACACGCGCTGACGCTCGCCTCCGGACAAGGCGCCCATGCGCCGCTTGCGCTTGTCCTGCATGCCGACCCGTTCCAGCGCTTCGCCAATCGCTGCCGCGTAATGCTTGCTCAACCCGAGGAACGCCGGGCGTCGCTGGCACATCGCGGCCATGAAATCGTCGACGGTCATCGGCAAGCCGCGATCAAACTCCAGCGCTTGCGGCACGTAGCCGATGGTGCCGGGTTCGCCGGGCCATTGCAGGCTCAAGCGGCCCTGATGCGGCATCTGCCCGAGCAGGGTCTTGATCAGCGAACTCTTGCCGCCACCATTGGGACCGACCAGCGCATGCACGCTGCCGGGCTGAACCTGGAAGGTGACCTGGTCAAGGATCGTCGTGCGACCCAGGGTCAAACTGACCTCCGCAAAATCCAGCGTCGGCCCCGCCCCCTGTAGGAGCCGGCTTGCCGGCGATAGCGGTGTGTCATTCAACGATGATGTCGGCTGACCCGACGCCTTCGCGAGCAGGCTCGCTCCCACCGGGGACTCACTGAGTGTTTCTTTAGCGGTCATTGGCCAGACTCCTGAATCGCCCGAACCACGGTGTTGAGGTTGCCGGTCATTTCCTTTTCATACTTGTCGGCGGTGTATTCGCCATAGGAAATGTGCGACAGCGGGTACAGCTTCACCCCGGATTCACGCTGGATGGTTTCGACGTAGGTGGAGGGGAAATCCATCTCCGAGAAAATCACTTTCACGTCCAGTTCGCGCAGTTGATCGATGGTCTTTTTCAGCTGGCTCGGGCTCGGTTCGATGCCGTGGGCCGGTTCGACCACAGCCGTCACTTCCAGGCCAAACTCGCGCAGCAGGTAGTCGTAAGCCGCATGAACCGTGGCCACACGCAGTTCGGCGTTCGGCGCCTGGGTCAGTTTCGCCAGGGCGTCGGCGCGCATCTGCCGCAGGCGTTTGCCGTAGGCGCGGGCGTTTTGGGTGTAGGTCTTGGCGTTGGCCGGGTCGAGCTTGCCGAGTTCCCGGGCGATGTTGTTGACCTGGGCAATGGAGGCGCTGATCGACAGGAAAGTGTGCGGGTTCACGACTTTGCCGGCACCGCGCGCGGCTACGCCGGTGGCGGCCAGCAGCGGTACGTTTTCGTTGGCTTCGATCACGGCCACGTTCGGCGTTTCGCTGGCGGCGATCATGCGGTCGGCGAAGTCGTCATGACCGACGCCGTTGAGCACGATCACGTCCAGCCCGCTGATGCGCTTGATGTCTTCGGCGCGGGGCTCGTAGGCATGCGGGTTGAAGCCGGCCGGAATCAGCGGCACCACTTCGGCCTTGTCGCCGACGATGTTGGCCACGTAGCTGTAATAAGGGTGCAGGGTGATGCCGATGCGCAGGCGCTTGGCTTCGTCGGCGCTGGCCAGTGGCGTCAGCAGCAAGGCAAGCAGGCCGATCAGCAGCGGCCGCAAGAATGAACGTTGAGATGAAATAGGCATGGGAAAGCGGTCTTCTCTCGGGTGAAGGCGAGGGTTCAGTGCCGGTGCTGGCGGGTCACGCCGGCATCGAATTGCGCGACGATCTGCTGCCAGCCAGCGCTTTCGAGCGCGGCGTCCGTGAGGTCGGCCGGGGCTTTGAGGTCGGCGCCACGGTTGAGCCAGATGTCTGGCGCATCGTCGTCGGCAGTCAGGCGCATCAGAAACGAACCGGCCACGGCGGACGACTGGCTCTGGCCGAAATACGCCTTGGCGTCGAGCAATTGCCAGGCATGAGCGCCACGGCTGACGGAACTGGCGTCCTGGGCAAACGGCGCAAAACCTTCGTCCGCCAGGGCTTCGGGTGTCGGTAGGGTTTGCTGTTCCTGACGCAGCAGGTGAATCTCGTCCAGCGTCACCCGCAGGTCGGCGTAGATGCCTTGCTCGGAAGCGCTGAGGTCGCGGCGGGCATCCAGTTGATGGCTGCTGACGGTGCTGATTTCCTGGGACTCGTGGCGCCAGGCGACCACCGAACCGGCGACCGCCAGGATCATCAGGCACAGCAGCAATACATACAGGGTTTCATGGCCGGCACCTGCCGGGCGGACGACATGGGTAGTTGGCGTACTCATGGGGCTTGGATGTCCGCTTGGTCGATCTCGACGACGTGGCCGGGACCGGCATCGAACAGCACATAAAATTCGGCGCTGGGCTTCTTGAAGGTCAATTTGGAATCGGCACCGAGCTTGCCCGGCACCAGGATGGTTTCGTCGTAGCCGATCACATCCAGGGTCACGCCCGGTGCACCGCTGCCGTCGGAGAAACCGCCGGTGCACTGGATCTGCTCGGCGTCGATGGCCTTGCACTCGCACATCGGGTTGTGGGCCAGGGCGCTGGCGCTGAAGCCGGCGCACAGCACCAGCAAAGCGGCGTGGAGAGGGCGAAATGCGTTGCTCATGGTTTGCCTCCTTGTTTGTTCAGCCACTCGAGGGTGGCGGGGGATGCCTGGCTCAGCGGGATGGACGCTTGATGCATCGCGCCGTCCCAGCCCTCCATGGTGATCCACAGCTCGGCGTCGGCCTTGGTCTTTTCCGGGATCGGCAGCATGGCGCCCATGCGGTAGGGCGTGCCGAAGAAAATCACCCCGGCGGCGCGCAGGCTGCGCGGTTTGCCGATGCGCAGGTAAGTCGCCTTGACCTGCTCGCGGCAGCTGTCGCACAGCGCCGCGTTGAAACTCTTCATGTAACCGGCCGGGCCATCGGGCCGCGGTGCTTCGTTGCGAAGTTCCGCCAGGCGCAGGCTCCACGGCCCCACCTGAACTTCACCGATTTCCCGCTCGCCCAGGCCGGTGTCCCCGCGAAACAGCGCGGCATCGGCAAAGTACTTGGGCATGAAACCCAGCGGCACCAGCAACAGCAAAACGTTGATGTGGAAGCGCCATTTGTGCCAGAAGCGGCTCAGTCTGGACCCCGGTTTTTCGGCGGCGAACAGGCTCATTGGCTGACCTCCGTGGTGTCGTGGCTCGTGACATGAGTGGCATCGGCAGCGCGAGGACGTTTGTTGCTGCGCTTGAGGGCGTTAGCGGTGGCCAACGCAGTGCGCTTGGTCCAGATCAGCAGGCCGCTGAGGACCATCATGCTCAGGAGCAGGCCGAAGAAGAACCAGATCAGCTTGATCCAGAGCCCGCCGAAATCGCCGGTGTGCAGTGGCCGCATCGATTCGGTCACCAGCTCCAGCCCCGAGCGGTCCGAAAGCAGGCGGGTCACGGCGACATCGCCGGTATATGGGTTGATTTCGGCAGTCTGGAACATCAGCGGATACCAGCTGCGGCCGCCCACCGAGAGGTAGCTGTAGGCATTGGCGGGCAGGCTGATGAAGCTGTCTTCGAGGCCGGGAATGCGTGCCTTCGCTTCACGGATTGCCGTTTCCAGGCTGATCATCGGTGCCGGCGAGCCGTCGGCGGTGAGGGGCACGCTCTCACGCGGGACCACCGGCGCCACCGGGGCGGTGGAAATCGTGATCTGGTTATCGAACATGAACGCTTCGATCAGGAACCAGGTGCTGGTGACGGAAATCACCGCGATGAACCAGATCGACCAGATGCCGCTGAGGCGGTGAAAGTCGCCCCAGAAAATCCGCGCGCCGTGACGCAGGCGCAGGGTCGGTCGCAAAAAACCTTTCCAGAAGCGCTTGTAGACCACCAGCCCGGTAATCAGCGAAGCCAGCAGCGGCAGGCTGAGAAACGACACCAGGTACCAGCCCCAGCTGTAGCCATTGGTGAACGGCACCAGCCACCAACCATGCAAGGCGCGGGTGAAGGCCCTGAAGTTGAATTGCGGAGCCGTGCCCTGGATCACGCCGCTGTACGGGTTGACGTAGACCACCACCGAACGGCCGTCGGGGTAGGTCACTTCCACGTCCAGGGCGAAATGCGTTTCGTCAGGTCGGCTGATGCTTTCGACCAGGATCTGCGGCTCGGCCTGCTTGATCGCGGCGATGAGCTGGTCATAGCTCAACAGCGGCGCATCATCGGAAGGTTGGCTGGCGCGCATTTGCGGGTTGGCCAGCCAGACGATTTCCTGGCTGATCACCGCCAGCGTGCCGGTCACACAGACGATCAGCACAAAAAACCAGATGGGCAGGGCCAGCCAGCTGTGGACCAGAAACCAGAGTTTTGAGCGGGATTTCTTCGACATGATTAAGGTCTTGTATCGATGAGAGGGCCTCTGCTGCGGGCTTCCCAGCGTGGGGTCCATGAAAAGTGCGGTCGTGGCTTTTGCCTACGCGAACCGCCTGCATCTATATAAGACGAATGAGAATCAGAAATCCCGAACCTCGATATGAAAGTAAATGTTTCGTATTCCTGCGAACGCAAAACCCTGTAGGAGTGAGCCTGCTCGCGATAGCGGTGTGTCATTCAAACTACTC
>NZ_JAGYFX010000174.1:0-7022 GCF_019946615.1 Pseudomonas sp. BF-R-01 | reverse complement strand
AGAGCCAGGTCGGCTTTCAGGCCGCCTCGGCGGCTGTGGCGGTAGTCGCCCCCTCGAGAGGCCGAGTGGAGGTTCTGCGCAGTGGGCGACCCGGCATGGATGCCGGGTTAGCCGCCCCCGGCCATGGATGGCCGATGGCGGCGGGCCCACGGAGCAGGACCGGAGCGAGGGTATGCCGAGCCTAGGCGAGGCACCGAACGAAAGGGGCAGAAGCGCTTTGGTTACTTTCGCGCTTTTCGAAAGTGACTCGCTGTAAAAGCGAAACCATAAGCCGCCGTTACCGCAGCAACGGATATACACACAACCCAAAAACTAAGCCTGCCTAAACCTCATCAACTTCTTCAACAACGGCCGCCCAACCATCAACAAAAACACCGGCCCCCCCACCACCAGATAAAAGTAATAAGTCACCGCCCGCCAAATCAAAATCGCCGCCGCCGCAGTAGATTTCCCCACCATGGGCGCCAGCAATGCAGCCGAGGTCAATTCCGCAGCCCCGGCGCCCCCCGGCAACAGGCTGAACTGCCCCGCACTCAGCGAAAGCATCTGAATCAAAAAGCTCCAGGCCCACTGCAAATCCGCGCCAAGCCCGCGCAACGCCAGGTACAACACGCTATAGCGCAGCACCCAATGCACACAGGTCAGGGCAAACACCTTGATCAAAGTCCGAAAGGGCAACTTCAGCGTGTCAGTGAACGCCGCAAGAAAGTGCAGGAGTTTTCGCGCCCAGCGCAGGCGCGTGGTGCCTTTGACATTGAGACGTGCGAGCAGCCGCCCGCTGAGGCGAATCAGCAGCCGATGGTAGCGCGCGATCACCACACAACTAAGCAGCCCGCCGAACATCGATATCGCACTGACGGTCAATAGCCACTCCATGCGTTCACTGAGATGCTGGAACAGCGCATAAATCAGAATCCCGCTTAATGCGCAGAGAAAGAACAGCAGATCGCTGAGTTGATCCATGGCGAAAACCGCGCTGCCCCGTGCCGGGCGCACCCCGTTGCGGGCCAGCAGCGCCATGATGGTCAGCGGTCCGCCGCTGCCGCCCGGAGTGGCGCAGTAGGCGAACTCGGCGGCCATCACCACGCCGAGGCTTTTGACCGGGCTGACCTTGTCGCGCTCATCACCCAGCAACAGGCGCAAGCGCATCGTGTTCACCACCCAGCACAGCAGGATCATGCCGAACATGATCAGCAACCAGCTCAGTGGAAAGCTTTGCAATCGCGACCAGGTCTGGTTGCCACCCAGCAGCAGCGGAATCAGCACCGCCGCGAGCAGCGCGACAAACAGCAGAATCCCCCGGCTCATGCGGCGCGACCGACACGGTCGCTGTGCAGCGCCAGCCAACCAGCCTTGGTCATCGGCAGGCGGCCTTGGTCGAGTAATCGCTTGAGGGTGTGCAGCCAGTAATCGCGCGCGAACCGATGACGCATGTCCACCGGGTGCAGGCCCAGACGAATCACCGACGCCTGGCGCCAGCGTTGCTCGCGCTGATCGCTGACGAGCTTCGACAAACCTCGCCGCCATGCGCTGCGCGCACTCCAGACCAGTCCCGGCGCATCGACCGGGGTGAAATCCGGCAGACGAAACAGATGCTGTGGATCGCTGGTGTAACTCAGGGGTAACTGGCGCAAGGCCTGGCGCGTACCTTCGCTCATCAACCAGGCCGGAGCGACGAACCCTTCGAGCGGCCAGTGATAGCGATGAAACAGCTCGATACCTGCGCGCAGACGCGCGAGGGCTGCGTCCTGCGACAGCGTGTAGAACTCGCCTTCACGGGTATAAATGCGGCGCATGAACCAGTCTCGTGGCGTGTTGGGCAGCGGCTCGTCATCACAATGAAAATAGCCGTGCAGCGCCAGTTCGTCACCTCGGGCGACACGACCGGTCAGCAGGCGGCGCAACCCCGGGTGTGCCTCCAGATCGTTGTGTCTGTGGTAATCCGGCACCACCAGCCAGGTCATCGGCACTTCACCCAAGGCGTCCACGGCTTCGACAAACGGTTGGTAATCGGCCCAGGTATGCGGCGCGACGTCATGCAGCACGAGTAACAGGCAGGGCGCGCTCATGGGCTCAACCATTGGCGGCCAGCGGCCATTGATTGCCGAGGACGGCGTGATAGTGGCCCAGCAGGCTGTCGACTACCGCGTCCCACGAATAATGCCGTTCGACATGGAGGCGCGCTTGTTGGCCGAGCGCGGCACTGCCTGAACTGAACAGCTCCCGCACCGCATTGGCCATCGCCACCGGGTCGTTCGGCGCGCACAGCAGCCCGCATTCTGCGCTGATGATTTCTTCAAAGGCTCCCGCCGCCACGGCTACGACCGGAATGCCGCTGGCCATGGCTTCGAGGATCACCAGGCCAAACGTTTCCTGGTCACCGGCATGCAGCAGCGCATCGGCGCTGGCCATCAACTTCGCCACCTGCGTGACGGGGCAGAACTCATGGATGACGGTGACGTTGTCCGGGACCACGACCGGCATCGACGACCCCACCAGCAACAGGTGATAACGCCGTCCCAGGCGCCGCATGCATTCCAGCAACACCGGCAGGTTTTTTTCCTTGGAGCCTCGCCCGGCAAAAATCAGCAGGTGTGTATTTTCATTGATGCCCAGTTGCGTGCGCAGGCCTGGATCCCGGGCATCGGGATGAAAGGTTTGCAGGTCGACGCCCAGGGTTTGCACGAAAACGTTGTTCACGCCCAGGCTGGTCAGTTTGTCGGCCATGATCCGGCTCGGCGCCAAGACCCGGTCGAAGTTGCCGTAGAGCTTTTTGACATACGCTTCGACGTTGGTTGTGACCCAATTGCCCATGCGATTGCTGACCAGCAGCGGCAAGTCCGAGTGATAGAAGCCGATCACTGGCACGTCGAGTTGGCGGCGGGCATCGAGCGCCGCCCAGGCTGTGAGGTACGGGTCGCCGACCTCGATCAGATCGGGCTGCAAATCCTGCAGGACATTTCGCCAAGGGGCGAGACGGAGAGGGAAACGATAACCCTTGCCGAAGGGCAGGGCAGGGGCCGGAACCGTGTAAACGCCGTCCAGTTCGCTGAGATGTGAACCGGGGATCAGCAGGCTGTGGCGAATGCCGGGTTTGACGCCCAGACGACGGTGTTTTGCATCCAGATACGTGCGCACGCCACCGCTGGCAGGGGCGTAGAACATGGTTATGTCCGCGATGTGCACGATGAACATCCCTCCGGTCCGTTGTACTCCCTTGGTTGACCTTAATGAAGAATAGATGTTCGGCTGGGGTTTTGTGGTGGGGTGTCAGCGAGTTATGCAGTGGTTGGCAGGACGCCATCGCCGGCAAGCCGGCTCCTACAAGGGCGACGCTGATCCCTGTAGGAGCTGGCTTGCCAGCGATGAGGCCCTCAGAAGCGCATTAGATCCGGAAACTACCGACCAACTGCTTGAGACGCGCCGCCTGCTGCTCCAGGTCCGAACACGCCCGCAACGTCGATTGCAGGTTTTCCACCCCTTCCTGGTTCAACGTATTGATCTCGGTAATGTCGACGTTGATCGATTCCACCACCGCCGTCTGTTCCTCGGTCGCCGTCGCCACGGACTGGTTCATCCCGTCGATCTCACCAATGCGCAACGTCACGCTGTTCAGGCGTTCGCCCGCCAGGTTGGCGATTTCCACGCTGTCCTGACTGTGGCGCTGGCTGTCGCTCATGGTGCTGACGGATTCGCGGGCGCCGACTTGCAGCTCCTCGATCATGGTCTGCACCTGCTGCGCCGATTCCTGCGTGCGGTGTGCCAGGTTGCGCACTTCATCGGCTACCACGGCAAAACCACGCCCGGCTTCACCGGCACGGGCCGCTTCGATCGCGGCGTTCAGCGCCAGCAGGTTGGTTTGCTGGGAAATGCTGGTGATCACTTCGAGAATCTGCCCGATGTTCACGGTTTTGCTGTTCAGCGATTCGATGTTGGTGCTCGAAGCGCTAAGCATGCTCGACAGTTGGTTCATCGCGACAATGCTGCGATCCACCACCTGCTGGCCGTCTTCGGCGAGGTTTCGGGCATCGCTGGCCTGGCTCGACGCCTGGGCGGCATTGCGCGCGATTTCCTGGGCTGCGGCGCCGAGCTGATTGATTGCGGCGGCGACGCTGCTGGTACGCGAAGCTTGCTGGTCGGAGTTGTACATCGACGAGTTGGAAGCCGCGACTACGCGCAGCGCCACTTCGTTGACCTGGCCGGTGGCCGAAGACACTTCGCGGATCGAACCGTGAATGCGCTCCACGAAACGGTTGAACGCGGTGCCCAGGAGGCCGAATTCATCGTTGTTCTGGATAGTGAGGCGTTTGGTCAGGTCGCCCTCACCGTCAGCAATGTCGGCCATGGCGCGGGTCATGACGTGCAGCGGCTGTATCAGGATGCGGATCAGCATGCCCAGCAAGGCAATGATGATCGCAACTGCGATGACGGTCGCAATGACCGCCGAGGCGCGGAAATCGCTGAGCTTCGCGAAGGCTTTGTCCTTATCCACCGACAGACCGATGTACCAGTTGACGGAAGACAGGCCTTTGATCGGGGTGAAAGTGACGATGCGGGTTTTGCCATCGACTTCCACTTCACTGAAATCGCTGCTGATGCGCGGTGTATTTTTCGGGTACGACTCAGCCAGGGATTTCATCACCAGCGCTTTGTCCGGGTGCACCAGGATCTTGCCATCGGCGCTGACCAGGAACGCATAACCCATGCCATCGAAGTCCAGCGCATTCAGGCTGTCGGCGATTACTTGCAGGCTCAGGTCACCACCGACCACACCGATGTTCTGGCCGTCCTTGAGCACACTGTTGACGATGGAGATGACCAGTTGGCCAGAGGCCAGATCGATGTAGGGTTCGGTCAGCGCCGAGCCACTGGTGCTTTGGGCGCTTTTGTACCAAGGGCGGGCGCGCGGATCATAGCCATCCGGCATTTTGCTGTCCGGGCGGATGATGAAGGTGCCATCCTTGTTGCCAATGTAAGCACCCATGAAGGTCGACGTCACCGCCTTCTGCTCCAGCAGCTTGGCGACGTTGCCGATGTCCGGGTTCAGCGCGGCGTTTTGTGCGAGGTTTTCGATCAGCAGACTGCGCCCGGTCAGCCAGGTCTGGATATTGTTGGCAGTCACGCTGCCCATTTTTTGCAGATTCTTGTCCAGGTCCTCGCGAATGGCGTTGCGCTGTAGATAGTCGTTGTACAGGGTGAACGAGGCGAACGCGGCAATGACGATGAGGGCGGCGGCAAGCAGGATTTTATGGCTGAAGCGCAGATTTTTGTTCATGGCTTGGGGTTCCGCTAAGGTCTTAATGCCCAAGGCGTGCTTTTATAAGGAAGCGCGCAGTGGGCGGTCATGAAAACAAGCTGATATTTCCGTCCTCTCCTTGGGGGGATTACCGAAGCTTTTCAGTCTTTTATATCGGCCGTGCAGAATTAAAGATTAACCATGGGTGACCAAATGCCTGATTCATCGCAACTCGTTATCGGTGCCGATCTCGCGGGGCAACCGATCGCCCAGGCCATGCGCCTGGCGAACCGTCACGGTCTGGTCGCGGGCGCGACCGGGACCGGCAAGACCGTCACCTTGCAACGACTGGCCGAAGCGTTCAGCGATGCCGGCGTGGCGGTGTTCGCGGCGGACATCAAAGGTGACCTCTGCGGCCTCGGTGCCGCCGGCAACCCGCAGGGCAAGATCGCCGAGCGAATCGCCGGGATGCCCTGGCTGAATCACACGCCGCAGGCGTACCCGGTCACTTTGTGGGACATTCACGGCCAGTCCGGTCATCCCTTGCGCACAACCTTGAGCGAAATGGGCCCGCTGTTGATTGGCGCCCTGCTGGAGTTGACCGACAGCCAGCAATCGGCGCTGTACGCCGCGTTCAAAGTGGCGGACCGCGAAGGCCTGTTGCTGCTGGACTTGAAGGACCTGAAGGCACTGCTCAATCACCTGCGCGACCACCCCGAATTGCTGGGCGACGACGCCGCGTTGATGACCACCGGTTCCAGCCAGGCCTTGTTGCGCCGATTGGCGACCCTGGAGCAACAAGGTGCTGAGGCCTTGTTCGGCGAGCCGGCGCTGCAACTCGAAGACATTCTGCAACCGACCGCCGAGGGGCGCGGGCGCATTCACTTGCTCGATGCCAGTCGTCTGGTGCACGAAGCGCCGAAGGTCTACGCGACGTTCCTGTTGTGGCTGCTGGCTGAACTGTTCGAGCAACTGCCGGAGCGCGGCGATGCCGACAAACCGCTGCTGGCGCTGTTTTTCGACGAAGCCCATTTATTGTTTGCCGATACGCCCAAGGCGTTGCAGGAACGTCTGGAGCAAGTGGTGCGGCTGATTCGCTCGAAAGGCGTGGGCGTGTATTTCGTCACCCAGTCGCCGGGCGACTTGCCAGATGACGTGCTGGCGCAGCTCGGCCTGCGTATCCAGCATGGTTTGCGTGCGTTCACTGCCAAGGAACAAAAATCCCTTCGGGCCGTGGCCGAGGGATTCCGGCCGAACCCGGCGTTCGATGCCTTGTCGGTGCTGACCGAACTGGGGATCGGCGAGGCGCTGGTGGGCACATTGCAGGACAAAGGCACGCCAGAGATGGTCCAGCGCGTCCTGGTGGCACCGCCGCAATCACGGATCGGGCCGCTGAGCGAAACCGAGCGCACGCTGCTGATCGCCGGCTCGCCGTTCAAGGGGCGGTATGACAAACCGGTGGATCGCGAATCAGCCTATGAAGTGCTGATGGGGCGCAAAGGCCTGGCGCCGGAACCCGAAGCGGCACCGGGCAAACCTGCGCCAGAAGAACCGAGCTTCACCGACAAGGCCGGGGAGCTTCTCGGCACGGCCGCAGGGCAGGCACTGAAGTCGGCGATGCGACAGGCGGCCAATCAGCTTGGTCGGCAACTGGTGCGCGGGTTGATGGGGTCGTTGCTCGGCGGTAGCAAACGCCGCTAATTTCCTGACGGGTGCATGCCCTGTAGGAGCGAGGCTTGCCCGCGAAGCTTTTGGCGCCCTCAAGGGCCTCTTCGCGGGCAAGCCT
>NZ_JAGYFX010000173.1:0-7027 GCF_019946615.1 Pseudomonas sp. BF-R-01 | reverse complement strand
CTCCTACAAGGTCGGCGTTGATCTTGTAGGAGCGAGCGATGCGGCGATCCGACTTGCCCGCGAAGGCGTCAGCTCAGCCAACACAAAACTCAGGGTTGCTCACCAAAAAACTCCACCACCGGCATCTGCCGCTTCATCAACACCTTCCCATCACGAACCGAATACAGCGGCAAGCCCTGACTGCGGATCACCTCGTAATCGCTGTCCGCCGAAAGAATCAGCAAATTCGCCGGCCGCCCGCGCTCAAGTCCATACCGATCCCCCAGGTTCATCGCCTTGGCGCTGTTGTCGGTGACCAGGTCCAGCGCGCTTTGCAGGTTGCGATACCCGAGCATGTGACAGATGTGCAAACCCGCTTCGAGCACCCGCAAAATGTTGCCGTTACCCAGCGGATACCACGGGTCGACGATCGAGTCCTGGCCGAAGCACACGTTCATCCCCGCTTCGAGCAACTCATTCACCCGAGTGACGCCACGACGTTTCGGAAAGTTGTCGTAGCGCCCTTGCAGGTGAATGCTTTCGGTGGGGCAGGAGACAAAACTGATCCCTGAATGCCCGAGCAGGCGAAACAGTTTGGCGCAGTACGCGTTGTCGTAGGAGCCCATGGCCGTGGTGTGGCTGGCCGTGACCCGCGAGCCCATGTCGCGGCTGCGGGCTTCTTCGGCGAGCACTTCGAGAAACCGCGAATGCGGGTCATCGGTTTCATCGCAATGCACGTCCACCAGGCAACCGGTGCGCTCGGCGAGGTCCATCAGGAACTTCACTGAGCTCACGCCCTGATCGCGGGTGTATTCGAAATGCGGAATCCCGCCGACCACGTCCGCGCCCATGCGGATCGCTTCTTCCATCAGTTCACGACCGTTGCGGTACGACTCGATGCCTTCCTGGGGGAAGGCGACGATTTGCATGTCGATCAGGTGCCGGCTTTCCTCGCGCACTTCGAGCATCGCCCTCAGCGCCGTCAGCTGCGGGTCGGTGACATCGACATGGGTACGCACATGCTGGATGCCGTGGGCGGCGAGGGCCTGGATGGTTTTCCTGGCGCGGGTCTTGGTGTCTTCCTCGGTGATCGTCACCTTGCGCTCGCCCCAGCATTCGATGCCTTCGAAGAGCGTGCCGCTCATGTTCCAGCGCGGTTCGCCTGCGGTGAGCGTGGCGTCGAGGTGGATGTGCGGTTCGACGAAGGGCGGCACCACCAGGTTGCCGCCGGCGTCCAGATCATCGGGGCCCAGGGTCGGCGCTTCGGTCTGACGGGCAATATTGCTGATCAGGCCGTTTTCCAGGTGCAACTCATGCAGGCCTTCTTGGTTGCGCAGGCGGGCGTTGATGATGTGCATCAGGCGAATCCTTTTGGAGATCTTGTAGTAGTGCGTTGGCGCGTCAGTTATAGACATTAGCGCGGCAACGGAAATCGAGCATCGGACAGATGTGAACTTTGACCACGGCAGCGAAAGAAAAATGCCCGCCATTGATCGGGACCACACCGCTCTTTTGTAGGAGCCGGCTTGCCGGCGATCACGGTATAACACGCAACATATGTGCCGAATGACACACCGCTATCGCCAGCAAGCTGGCTCCTACAAAGAATCGGGTGTTTTCAGGGGGATTTGGGGAGAAAACGCAGCAGCGCGGCGACGATCGCTTCGGGTGCATCTTCCTGAACCAGATGCCCGGCATTGGGGATTGGGTGAAACTGCGCCCCCGCAATCATCTGCTGCAGTGCGCGGCCACGCTCGATGGGGATCCACTGATCATCCTCGCCCCACAGAATCTGCACCGGGCAACGAATCGTCGGGTACAACCCCTCGACCTCACGGGTATAGCGCTGATCCATCTGCGCGATCTGCCGGTAAAACGCCGCTTGCCCCGGATCGCCCAGCCACGGTTGCACGTAGGGCGCGAGTTCATCGTCGGGTATGTCGCGCTTGATCGCCCCGCGAACATAGGCCGACACAATCGCCCGCTGAATGTAATCGGGCACGCCGCTGAACACCGCTTCATGCTGACGCACCTGCTGCACGAACGGCGAGCCCCACGGCGTCAACGCCACCGGGTCGATCAGCGTCAGGCTGCGGTAGTCCTTGCCATTCAGCAGATGCGCGCGCAGCACCGTCGCGCCGCCGAAATCGTGGGCCACCACATCCGGGCAATCCAGCCCCCAATGCTCCAGCAGTTGCGTCAACAGCTCGTTCTGCACGCCCAGCGACACATCGCCCTCGACCTTCTCGGACAGCCCATAACCCAGCAGGTCGAAGTAATGCACCCGGTGCGACGTGATGAAGTGCGGCGCAATCCGGTGCCACACATACGAAGAGAACGGCGTGCCATGCACGAACACCAACGGTGGGCCGTCGCCACGCACGGCGTAACGGACGGAGTGCCCGTTGAAGCGATAGGTTTGAGCCAGCGGCCAGTCAGTCATGGGGACGTCCTCTTGGCGGGTGCGAGCGAAAAAGCATAGGCATAAAAAAACCGCTCGTCCCGGCAGTTTTTTTGATCTGTCGGATCAGCGGGATGAATACCTGTGATTTGTGACAGTAGACGGCTGTTGATGGCGGATGATATCCACAGCCCATGGACAACCTCAGCCTGCATCACGGAACGCCCACTCTGGCGGTCATTGACCCGCGCGGCCTGGCTGTGCGCAGCGTGGCGTACTGGCGTGGGGAGAGTGGTCAAACATCGCAGGCGCGGGTGACGCGGCAGGTGTTCGATGCGGCGGGAAGGGGGATAGAGCAACGGGATGCGCGGTTGTCCGCGTCTGCGCTGAGTCATCGTTTCACCCTGACCGGCAAGGTGTTGGCGACTGACAGTGTCGATGCCGGGTGGCGGGTGTTGTTGCCCGGGCAAGCGGATGAGGTCTTGAGTGGATGGGACAGTCGGGGGGCTCGGCAGGATACGCAGTACGATTCGTTGCTGCGTCCTGTTGCCGTAAGAGAGCTGGAACGGGTTGTGGAGCGCTTTGAATACGGCAGCGCCGGGGCCGGTTTTGATGCTGCCAATCAATGCGGTCGAGTGATTCGCCACGACGATCCGGCGGGCACCCGGCACATGCCAGCGTACGATCTGCGGGGGTTGGCGTTAAGTGAAATCAGCCACTTTCTGGCCACCCTCGATCCGCCGGACTGGCCGCTGGACTGCGCCGCACGCGATCGTTTGCTGGAAGCTGATCCCGGGCTTGCAAGCCATTGGGCCTATAACCCGTTGGGCGATTTGCTCAGCCTCACCGACGCCAAAAAACACCGTCGCCACTTCACCTACACCGTGGCCGGGCAGCTCAAGGACGGCTGGTTGCAGCCGGCGAACAGCGCTGCGCCCGGACAATGCCTGGTGCACGACATCCGCTATAACCCTGGCGGAAAAGTCGAACGGGAAACCGCTGGCAACGGTGTGGTCACCGAGGCGCAGTACGCACTGGATGATGGGCGCCTGTTGCGCTTGTGCGCCGGGTTGCCGAACGCCGCGCCGCTGCAAGACCTGCGATACAACGTCGACCCTATGGGCAACATCCTCCAGATCGACAATCACGCATTGCCGGTCCGTTACCACAACAACCAGCGCATCGACGGTCAATGCACCTACGGCTACGACACGCTGGGTCAGATAACCCACGCCAGTGGCTGGGAAGCCGAGCGCTCATCCAATTATCCCGGCACGGCGTACCGCGCCTCGGCCAACCCCGATGCGGTGGTCAACTACCGCGAAGAATACGACTACGACGCGGGCGGCAACCTGACCGAACTGCGCCACCTCGGCGTCCAGCCGTTCACCCGGCGTTGGGCCATTGACCCGACCAGCAACCGCAGCCTGCTCAAGGGCGAACAACCACCGGATTTCGCCCGCCATTTCGACGCCAACGGCAACCTGCAATATTTGCAGCCTGGCCAAACCATGACCTGGGATGCGCGTAACCAGTTGGCCAGCGTGTCACCGGTGGTGCGCAAAGACGAAGACGACGACACCGAATGCTACCTCTACGGCGGCGGAGGCAAACGCCTGCGCAAAGTCCGCACCGCACTGGTCGCCGCCCGTACCGTGATTGCCGAAGTGCGCTATCTGCCGGGGCTGGAGATCCATCATCGTCCGGGCGGCAAGCAGCATGAAGTGCTCGACCTGGAGGCCGGACGCAATCGAGTGAAGTGGCTGCACGGCACCGATGCGCCCGACCATTCGTTGCGTTACCACCTGACCGACCATCTCGGGTCCGGGACGCTGGAATTGGATGAACACGCCAGGGTGCAGAGCCGCGAAGAGTTTTACCCCTTTGGCGGCACGGCTTGTGAAAACCATAGCGATCAAAGTGGTGCATACAAAACCATTCGCTATTCGGGCAAGGAGCGGGATGCGACCGGATTGTATTACTACGGTTATCGCTACTTTGCGCCGTGGCTGTGCCGATGGATCAACCCGGACCCGGCGGGGGCGGTGGATGGGTTGAATTTGTATTGTTTTGTGGGGAATTCGCCGGTGGGGCATGTGGATGTGGATGGGCGGATGATGGAGGACGATCTGGATGTTCCGGGTAACATCGATGATTTTCTCCAAGATACCGGTCCACTTCCGCCTCAAGCGATTGCAATAATCGAGGGTGATTTGCGCTCGCAAGACACGCAGTATTCGAACATTTCTTCATTTCATGGAGACACAGATCCTTCGGCAGTGTTGAATTTTAACTCACTCACTGAACAGGCATTTACATCCGAAGTTGGGCCTACTGTGCCTCCCCCATCGGCCAAACGTTATGCTTGTCCTGGTTGTGATAAAAGTTTTAATAAGAAGGGGCGCCTTTCCGAGCATTCGAGAATGCATACCGGAGAAAAGCCATACTTGTGTTCTTGGGGGGACTGTGGTGGAAAATTTTCCAGTAAAGGTATTCTGCGCGAACATATGCGGATACATACTAATGAAAGACGATATGCCTGCAAAAAAGTGGGGTGCACCGAAAAATTTACGCAATATTCCAGCCTTACGAAACATAAGAAAACGCATACTGGTGAAAGACCATTTGTCTGCAAAGTAGAGGGATGTGGGGAAGCGTTTACGCAGAGCAGTAATCTTACTCGTCATAAAAAAAAGCATAACAGGCCAAATGTCTGCACAGCAGATGGGTGTGGCGCAGCGTTTGCGCAGGAAAGCAAACTTGCGAAACACTTACTAACTCATACTCTGCAATATATGTGCTCGGAAGAAGGGTGCGGTAAGGCGTTTGCGGATAGTAGCAAGCGTAATGAACATACTTGGGTTCATAGGGTAAGGGATACTTGCCCGGTTGAGGGATGTTACAGTCGGTTGAGTTCTCCACAAGCGTTAAGAAAACATATGAAACTGAATCATCCTGGGTTGTAGGCTTGCTGACGATATTTTCACCAAGTTAACAACCTAAAAACCACCGATTTCGGTGGTTTTTTGATCTATCGACTTATTCGCCGCGATAGATGCAACCGCTGGTGCAGGTTTCGTGAATACGGATCGCGCTGAGTTCTGGCAGCAATGGCTTGAGTTCAACCCAGATCCACTTCGCCAACACTTCACTGGTCGGATTCTCCAACCCAGGAATGTCATTCAAGTAGTTGTGATCCAGGCGCTCATACAACGGCTTGAAGATCGCCTTGATCTCGGAAAAGTCGCGAATCCAGCCGGTATGCGGGTCCAGATCGCCACTCAAATGAATCGCCACTTTGAACGAGTGACCGTGCAGGCGGCCGCACTTGTGGCCTTCCGGGACGTGGGGCAGGCGGTGGGCGGATTCGAAGGTAAATTCTTTGAAGATTTCCACAGTGGTTTCAGCTCTGTCAGGTGGCGATCGCCGCAGCGATGTGGGCAGGCGGCGAGTTTAACAGTTTGTCCTGACTAAAGGGTCAGCAAGCGTTCGCCAAGGCGACCGTTGGCGGCCAGTTCGAGAAACTCATCGCCCAGCCTGCGACTTTCATCCATGGTCGTACGCCAGTATTTCTGCCGGCTCGGCGCATCGCCCATGAAGCGCTTGAAGTCGTTACGGTCCGGCAGTTTGCCGTAGGGCAGGCGGGCCAGGTATTCCTTGGACGGCGCCAGCAACAGGACATCCTGCAAGCGCGTTGGGCAGGCACGGCGCCACGGCAGGGTTTTGTCGAACCAGCCGGGAATCACCCGGTCGGTGAAATGTGGGTACAGCACGATGTCGTTGCCGCTGTAGGGCAGGTCGAGGTGATAGTCGAGCAGGCCGCCGTCGCGGAACGTCCCGGCGCCAGCGCCCGGCAGGTCGCGCACGCCTTCCATGACCATCGGGATCGAGCCCGAGGCGAGCAGGGCCTGGCGCAGGTTGCCGGCATTCAGCGCGACGAAGCGCGAGGGGAAATCGTTCAGCGCGTTGACCGGCGGTGCCAAGCGCGGGTCGTGGATGATCAGCCGCTCGAAATGCCGCGACAGCCGCGCGCGACCGCGCAGGTTGTCGGCGATCACCGACGACAGGCCCAGCCCGAGACGACCGCGATGATCGTCCGCAAGCAGGCCGTGGCTTTTGACCACCATGATGTTCAGCCGGTAATTCGCGTTGCTCAGAATCGCCGCATCGCGACCGTCGAGCAGGTCATTGAGCATGCGTTGCGAGCTCTGGCTGATCTGCGCCATGGTCACGCCCTTGGCGAAGTTCTGCTCGGTGTACAGGTGACCAAGGCGGCGGATGCCTTCGGCGGCGTCCGGCAGGCAGGCACTGGCGAAGCGCCAGGAGCCGACCGAGGCGCCGATCAGCGACCGCTCACGCGGCGCTGCGGGCAACCACTCGCCAAACAGCGCCAAGTCCAGACCTTGAATCCCCAACGCCTTCGGCCCGCCGGCAGCACCCGGCAACGTACCGACATCGGCGGCGTTCAAGCCGTGCTCACGGATGCGCGCCAAGGCACGCGGGCCGGCCTTGAGGGTCAGGGAAGGGAACTTGATGTGGATGGCGGTCATACCGGTCTCGATGTCTGGCAAGCGGGCGGATTATAAACAGGTCAGGCAACGTCACAAATCTACTGTGGGAGCGAGCCTGCTCGCGATGGCGTACTGA
>NZ_JAGYFX010000172.1:0-7057 GCF_019946615.1 Pseudomonas sp. BF-R-01 | reverse complement strand
CAACATCGACGTTTGACTGACACACCGCCTTCGCGGGCAAGCCTCGCTCCTACAGGAAGGTGCACTCGGATTCGAGAATTACGTTAACTGACAGGAATCAATCCCATGCGCAGTTTTTTCCATCCTGAACAATTGCTTCACCATCCACGCAGCTATTACTCCCGCGGACAGATGCGCACGCCGCAGGAAGTGCCGGAGCGTGCGCAGCGACTGGTGCAGGCGTCTCGCTCGCTGGGTTTCAAAGTCGAGCAGCCGGTGGATGCCGGACTTGATCCGCTGCTGGCGGTGCACGGTGCGCCGTACCTGGCGTTTCTCCAGGAAGCGCATCAGCGCTGGAAGGAAGTCCCGGAAGATTGGGGCGACGAAGTGATGTCGAACATCTTCGTCCGTGAGCCAAACGCTCTGCGCGGAATCCTGGCTCAGGCCGCACGTTATCTCGCGGATGGCAGTTGCCCGGTGGGCGAACAGACCTGGCGTTCGGCCTATTGGTCGGCGCAAAGCGCAGTGGCCGGGGCGCAGGCGTTGCTTGATGGCGAGCCGGCGGCTTACGCGTTGTGCCGTCCACCGGGGCATCACGCCCGGGCCGAAGCGGCCGGTGGTTTCTGCTATGTGAACAACGCGGCGGTGGCGGCGCAGGTGTTGCGCGGCGGGTTTGAACGCGTCGCGGTGCTCGACACCGACATGCACCACGGTCAGGGGATTCAGGAGATTTTCTACGACCGCGATGACGTGCTGTATGTCTCGGTGCATGGCGATCCGACCAACTTCTATCCGGGGGTTGCCGGGTTTGCGGATGAGCGCGGTGTCGGGGCGGGCGAGGGGTACAACCTGAACTTGCCGATGGCCCATGGTTCGAGTGAGGCGGACTTCCTCGGGCAACTGGAGGTTGCGCTGGCGGCGGTGAAGGATTTCGCTGCCGAGGCGTTGGTGCTGTCCCTGGGTTTCGACATTTTCGAACTGGACCCGCAGAGCAAAGTAGCGGTGACGCGGGAAGGGTTTGCGCGGCTGGGTGAGCGGATTCGCAGCCTTGGGTTGCCGTGCCTGATTGTGCAGGAGGGTGGGTATCACCTGGAGAGTCTTGAGGACAATGCACGGGCGTTTTTTGTCGGGCCCGAGGTGTGGCAGTTCTGAGTTGTGTGGTGCCTGACAGGCCGCCATCGCTGGCAAGCCAGCTCCTACAATGGATTGGTGTGAACGCTAAATTGTGGTTAACGCTGAACCTGTAGGAGCTGGCTTGCCGGCGATGAACGATGACGCGGTTGGCTTGAAAGAACACAAGCGCTGTAAGGCACTTGCCATCGCCCTGACGTTAACGTAAAGATTGCGGCAGGGCGCTGAACTTAAAAAAGCGCAGGGCGGACCGATCCGGAGCGCTTGATGACGCTAATAAAAACAACTTCCCCCAAGCTGCACCGTGAAGCCCGGCTGGCCCGAGAAAAACTCCATCTTGAGGGTGAAGTCCCCGATGGCGTGTTGCGGGCGGAAATCGATGCATCGTGGCGACGCAGCCTCAGCCATGGCGTGCATTTCAACAGCAAGCATGAACTGGCGCTGGAATCGAGCGCGAGCCTCGACGTGCTGCTGGCGAACAATCGCCTGCTGATCGACGCGGCATTGCCGGCGATCGATTACCTGGCCGACCGCCAGGGCAAGGAAGGCCTGATCATCCTCGCCAACTCCGACGCGACCATCCTCGCGGTCGAAGGCCGTGCTGATCGCCTCAAGGGCAGCGGCCTGCAGGACATCACCCTTGGCGCCTGCTGGAGCGAAGCCGCTCGCGGCACCAACGCACTGGGCACCGCGCTGGTGGAAGCCCGGCCGACGATGATCGATTGCGGCGAGCATTACCTCGATCGCCTGACCGATTTCTCCTGCACCTCAGTGCCGATTTATTGCCCGCAAGGCGACATCCTCGGCGTCCTCGACCTGACCCGCGAAGGCCCGCTCGGCCGCGTTCACGACAGCACCGCGCTGTTGGCCATGGCGGTCAGCCAGATTGAAAGCCGGGTGTTCAACACCAGTTTCCCCGACCAGATCGTGCTGGCGTTCCACAGCCGCCGGCAGTACCTCGAATCCCCTTGGCAGGGCTTGCTGGCGGTAAGCCTCGGTGGGCAGATTCTTGCGGTCAGCGCCCAGGCGTGTCAGTTGCTCCATGCCGAACGCTCGGCGCTGGTCGGTCGTCGTTGCGAAGAGTTTCTCGGCGTCGATGGCTTGCAACTGTTGTCGCGTTTGCACCAGGGCGGTGTCGGCAGTTTGCAGACCGCCAAAGGTGAGTTCTTCTACAAAACCCTGCGCGCACCGCAGCGCTCGATCAACGTCAGCACGCCGCCGCGCAGCCCGGCGAAAACCGCCAAACCTCAACCGGATCTCGATTCCCTGGCCGGCGGCAACGTCCGTTATGCCCGTGCCCTGCGCATGGCCCGTCAGGGGCTGGCCAACGAGTTGCCGGTGTTGCTGCTCGGCGAAACCGGCACCGGCAAGGAAATGATCGCGCGCGCCTTGCACATGGCCGGCAGCCGCTGCGACAAGCCCTTTGTCGCGGTGAACTGTGCGGCGATCCCCGAAGGCCTGATCGAGTCGGAACTGTTCGGTTACCGCGAAGGCGCGTTCACCGGTTCCCGGCGCGGCGGCATGGTCGGGCGTCTGCAACAGGCCCATGGCGGCACGTTGTTTCTCGACGAAATCGGCGACATGCCGCTGGCGTTGCAGGCGCGTCTGCTGCGCGTTTTGCAGGACCGTAAGGTCGCGCCTTTGGGCGCCGGTGAAGAACAGGACATCGACGTCGCCCTGATCTGTGCGACCCACCGCGACCTCAAACGCCTGGTCGAAGAAAAACACTTCCGTGAAGACCTGTTCTATCGGGTCAACGGCATAAGCGTGATGTTGCCGGCCCTGCGCGAACGCGACGATTTCAACGCGCTGGTCGGTCGTCTGCTGGCCAGGCTCGACGCACCGGCCATGCTCCTGCATGACGACTTGAACCGCTTGCTCGCGGGTTACCACTGGCCGGGCAACATCCGCCAACTGGAAATGGTCTTGCGCACGGCGCTGGCCATGCGCGAACCGGGGGACACCGTCCTCACCCTCGATCATTTGCCCGACAGCATGCTCGACGAACTGAACGCCAGCGAGCGGCCTGCGTCCGGGAGCATTCGCGAAAACGAACTGGAGCTGATTCGCCAGTCCCTGGACAGCCATCAGGGCAACGTCTCGGCCGCCGCCGACGCCTTGGGCATCAGCCGCGCAACCTTGTACCGCAAGCTCAAACAGTTGCGTTCGTGATGCAGCGCCTGATCGTTCGGCTGATCGACAGCCAGAATCCCGAAGCCCTGCAAGCGGCGTTGCGCTGGCTCTACAGTTTTGTGCGCCCGCATCGTCTGGCGATTGCCGGACTGCTCGGTCTGTCGGTCTGCGCCTCGTCGCTGGTGCTGGTGCAACCCTGGCTGACCAAGCTGTTGATCGACGATGGCTTGCTGGCCCGCAACTTCCCCATGCTGGTGCTGATCGCCGGGTTGATGATCGTCGCCGGGCTGCTCGGCACGGCGCTCTCGGGGATCAATCGTTACCTGCACACGCGGCTGTCCGGGCGGATTCTGTTCTCGCTGCGCGACGACCTTTATCGGCATTTGCAAACCCTGTCGCCGAGCTTCTACGGGCAACGGCGCATCGGCGACCTGATGTCGCGCCTCGATGGCGATGTCGCGGAGATCCAGCGCTTCGCCGTGGATTCGCTGTTCTCGGCAGTGTCGAGCGTGATTGGCCTGGTGGTCGCCGTGGCGATGCTGCTGACGTTGTCGTGGAAGCTGTCTCTGCTGGCGCTGGTGCTGATTCCTCTCGATGTGCTCTGGCTGCGCTGGATGCGGCGCAAGGTCGAGCGCGATGTGCGCCAGTTGCGCGAGCGTTCGGCGGACATGTCGTCGTTCATGGTCGAAACCCTGCCGGTGATGAAATTCATTCAGTCGGCCGGTCAGCAGCAACGTGAGTCGCGGCGTCTGGAGGCGTTGGGGCAGGGCTACATGAGTCAATTGCTGCGTCTGCAAGTCACCGAGTTTTTCACCCAGGCGGTGCCGGGCACGCTGACCTCGCTGTCCCGTGCCTGTGCGTTTTTGATTGGCGGTTATTGGGTGGTGCAAGGGACGTGGCAACTGGGCGCGTTGATTGCGTTTTCCACGTACTTGGGGATGGCGGTCGGGCCGGTTCAAAGTCTGCTTGGGCTCTACGTGGCGATTCAGCGGATGACGGTCAGTCTGGGGCGCGTCATGGAGTTGCGCGGTGAAGAACCGACCGTGCTGACCCCCGTTGCACCCCGGCCAATGCCGACCTCCGGCGAACTGCGTTTCGATGATGTGCACTTCAGCCATCCCGGTCGGCCGAGCACCTTGCGCGGCATCGAAGCGCGGATTCCCTACGGTTTGAAAGTCGCCCTGAGTGGCGGCTCCGGCGTCGGCAAATCGACGCTGATCGATTTGCTGCAACGGCATCACGATCCACAGTCTGGGCGGGTGCTGCTCGGCGAAGTCGACCTGCGGGAACTGGACCTGTTCCAGTTGCGCCGACGGATTGCCGTGGTCAGTCAGGACATCGTGCTGTTTCGCGGCAGCCTCGCCGATAACCTGGCCTACGCGGTGCCCGACGCCAGCCGCGAAGCAATCGCCGACGTGGCGCGGCTGGCGCAACTCGACAGCCTGATCGCCTCTTTGCCCGAAGGCCTCGACAGTCCGTTGGGCGAACGCGGTCAGCAGTTGTCCGGCGGGCAGAAACAGCGCATCGCCATTGCCCGGGCACTGTTGCAGGACCCGCTTATTCTGGTGCTCGACGAAGCCACTTCGGCGGTGGATGAAGCCACCGAGCGCGAAGTGATCGAGGCCATCGACCGACTGTTTGCCGGACGCACGCGCATCCTCATCAGTCATCGCCCCTCAACCCTGGCCGATGCCGACCTGCGATTTGAATTGCTCGACGGCGTGCTCACGTCGAAAACGGTGCAGCATGAAGTCTGAACTGCGAATCGGTGTGGTGGACAGCGGCCATTCGGCGGCGCAGCGGGTGCAGGTGATTGTCGGACGACGGTTTTCGTTGCTGGCGGACGGCCTGGCCGAAAGTGATTTGCGCGACGACCCGCTCGGCCACGGCAGCGCGGTGATCGAAGCCATCAGTCATCGGGCTCCTTCTGCGGTGTTCTGCGTGGCTCAGGTGTTCGACCAGCGTGGCGTCACCAGCGCTTTGCAGATCGCCACGGCAATTGACTGGCTGGTGGCGCAGGGCGTACGGCTGATCAATCTGAGCCTCGGTTTGCGCCAGGACCGCAGTCTGTTGCGCGAAGCCTGCGCGGCAGCGGTAGCGCAGGGCATTTTGCTTTGTGCGTCGAGCCCGGCGCAGGGCGAGGGCGTGTTCCCGGCGAATTATCCACAGGTGCTGCGGGTGACCGGCGATGCACGTTGCGCCGAACAGGAATGGTCATGGCTCAACAGCGCTCAGGCGGATTTCGCGGCGTGCGTGCACGGGACGTATCCGGGGCAGTCCGGTGCCAGTCTGGGCTGCGCGGCGTTGAGCGGGCACATTGCCGGGTTCCTGGTTTCACAACCCGAGGCGAGCAACGAACAGATCATCGACTGGCTGCGCAAGAATGCCCGTTATCGCGGTCCTGAACGGCGCTTCGGAGCATGATCCTGATTCTGGGCGCGGGGCCGGCGGGGGCGGCGGTTGCCTTGGGCTTGCGGCGGCTCGGTTACCCCGTGACGCTGGTCAGCGAGTGGCGCCGGTTCGCCGCGCTGGAAGGCGTTTCGCTGCGGGTGCTGGAGGCCTTGCGCGGTGCTGGTCTGCATCAGGCGCTGGCGGATGCGGCGTTGCCGTCGCAGCGGCAGGTGTCGTGGAACGGTCAGCAGCATGCGCAAAACATCGAATTCCTGCTGGACCGCCCGAGCTTTGATCGAGGACTGCGCGAGGACCTGCGCCTGGCGGGCGTTGAGTTGATTGAAGGTCGGGTGCTGAGCGTTCAGACCTCGGCGGAGGGACATCGGATCGAGATTGAAGGGCGTGAGGCGTTGCTCGCGGACTTCCTCGTCGAGGCGCGCGGACGCCAGGCACCGGCACTCGGCAAGGGGCTGCGCGGGCCAGAGACGGTCAGCCTGCTCAATCGCTGGCAAGGCGCACCCGGCAACACCGCCAGTGCCGTGGAAAGCCTTGCGGACGGCTGGGCGTGGATGGCGCGGCGGGCGGACGGTCAGTGTTATTGGCAATGGACGGTGGACGTCGCCAGCGCCGAGCTGCCGGGCAAGGCGCAGTTGCTCGATTATTGTCGCCAGCAGCGCCAGGGTTCCTCGTTGGTGCGTGAGTTTTTTGGTGCCGAACATGAGGTCGATCTACAGCTGCACGCCCGCAGCAGCACCGCGATTCTGAGCCCGCAGGTGTGCGGCGAAAACTGGATTCGGGTCGGCGATGCGGCGATGGCGGTGGACCCGCTGTCGGGCAATGGCATCTTTCAGTCCTTGTCCTCGGCGTTGCAGGCGCCGACGGTGATCAACACGTTGTTGCGAAAACCTGAGCGGTCGGCGTTGGCCCAGCGCTTTCATCAGCAACGGGTGGAGCAGTTGTTTTTGCGTTTTGCGCGGATCGGGCGGGATTTTTATGCCGATGAGCAGCGTTGGCTGGATCAACCATTCTGGCAGGCGCGGCGGCAGTGGCCGGATGCCGAGGTGGCGCATGCCGAGGCGGATTTCGCCGCGCTGCGGATCGAGCGGGCGCCGGTGTTGAAGGATGGGTTTGTGGATGAGGCCGAGGTGTTGATTACAGCGGATCAGCCGTTGGGGATCTGGCATGTGCAGGGGGTTGAGTTGGCGCCGTTGGTGCGCAGGTTGCGGACTGAACCGGCCGGGCAGGCGTTGGCGGGGTTGACGGTGGAGCAGGGGAGGATGGTCAGGAGTTGGTTGTTGGGGCAGGGGTTCAAGCCCTGATATTTGTAGCGATTGGTCTGACCTCTTCGCGGGCAAGCCTCGCTCCTACAGGTTTTCGTGCCCTTGTAGGAGCGAGGCTTGCCCGCGAAGGCGGCCTAAAGAAC
>NZ_JAGYFX010000171.1:0-7102 GCF_019946615.1 Pseudomonas sp. BF-R-01 | reverse complement strand
CCTGGGGGCCGAGGGGTTCGATGGGCGGGGCGCGGAAGTCCACGCCAAAGCGGCGGGCACCTTCAGCGAAACGTTGCAAGGGTGTGGCGAGGCGGCGAGTGGCGATCAGTGCGACCAGCGCGGTGGAGATCAGCACCAGCAGGATGACGATCAGGTAACGCGGCGTTTCGTCGAGGCCCCAACTGCGTGAGGGCGCGGAGAACATCAGCCAGGACGAGTCGGGCAGCTCGATCAGCAGCGCGTAATGCGCGTCCGCCGAGGGCTCCGTCCAGTCAGCCGGCTCGTAGGTCTGGATTCGACCTGCGAATTTAAGCAACGGCTGCAAGAGGGTCGAGCCGATTTCGGAATCCAGATCCTCCACCGGCGGCAGGTTGAGCTCACGTCGATCAAGGTGCCAACTGACGGTAAAGCCTTCATCACTGACAGCTTGTGCCAACTGGCTGCGCAGGGGCACCGGGGCAGCCTTGATGACGCGGGTGATGGCGGCCATTTTTTCCAGCAGCCCGGTTTCAGTCAGCGGCGGCCGCGCCCAAACGCCAGCGAGCTGGATGAACAGCCCGTTGAGCGCCAGCGAAATGAGCATAGCGAGGATGATGGTCAGGGCGATCCAGCGCGCCACCGTGTCCCGGCGAATCCGCTTCAGCCAGTTCATCGCCGCGTCACACTTGGAGTGAACAGGTAACCGCCGTTGCGCACGGTGCGAATCATCGCCGGGCGCTTGGTGTCGGATTCGAGTTTGCGTCGCAAGCGGCTGACTTGCACGTCGATGCTGCGGTCAAACGCGTCGTGACAATGCCCCCGCGCCAGGTCCAGCAGCTGCTCGCGGGTGAGGATGCGTTGCGGGTGTTCGACGAAGACCAGCAACAAATCAAACTCACCGGCCGACAGCGGGATCATCACGTTATCCGGCGAGCGCAGTTCCCGGCGGGTGACGTCGAGGTGCCAGTCGGCGAAGTCGATCAGCGGCCGTGGACGCTCTTGCGCCAGCGGTCGACGGTCCTCCACGCGGCGCAACACGGCACGCACTCGGGCCAACAGTTCGCGGGCGTCGAAGGGTTTGGTCAGGTAATCGTCGGCGCCGAGTTCGAGGCCGACCACCCGATCACTGAGTTCACCCATGGCGGTGAGCATGATCACCGGGATCGCGTGGCGGATGCGCAGCTGCTGGCACAGGATCAGCCCGCTGTCGCCGGGCAACATCACGTCGAGAATGATCAGGTCTGGCGCCTTGCGCTCGATGGCCGCCCACAGCGACGCGCCGTCGGTGGCGACCTCGACACTGTAGCCGTGCTGGACGAAGAATTTTTTCAGCAGATCGAGGACTTCAAGGTCGTCGTCGACAATTAAAAGGCTGTTCACCGAAGGTCACTTAACGGGGCGAATGGAACCGTCATCTAAAACCATTCACGGCAGCGCGTCATATATTTCAATCCTGCAATAAAACGACAGCGGCGCAATAAACCGGACATCTTTGCGCAAGGCTCGGGGCCCAGCATCGCCGTCAATTCCTCCCGAGACTCGCGTCCATGTTGCCTTTCAAATGTGCTCCCTGGCTGGCCCGCAACACCTCGATTGCCGTGCTGGCCGCCGGGTTGGCGGGCTGCAGCAGCCAGCCGTCGTCCAGCGCCGAAGTGAGCTGCGCCGACATCGCCTATTCGGTGTACGACCCGGCGGAACCGCTCAATCGCGGGGTCTTCGCGTTTAACCGGGTGGTGGATGACTACGCCCTGGCGCCGGTCGCTCGCGGCTATCGCCACACGCCGGACTTTTTCCAGACGGGTGTGCATAACTTCGTGGCGAACTTCGGCGAGCCCGAGGTGTTTATCAACGACCTGCTGCAAGGCAACCCGATGCGTTCGGTCAATACGCTGGGGCGGTTCGCGCTGAATACCACGGTGGGCGTGGTGGGGTTGATCGACGTCTCCGGCATGGCCGGCATTCCACGTCATAAAGCCGACTTCGGCCAGACCTTCGGCGTGTGGGGCATCGGCGATGGGCCAATCGTCGAACTGCCGTTGCTCGGCACGTCCAACAGCCGCGATGCGGCCGGGCGTGTGCTGAGTTTCGTGGTCGATCCGTTCGGCGACAACAGCGATACCGTGGACACGCTCTCAACGATCAACACCGTCGGCGACATCGTCGATGGCCGAGCCGAAGTCTTGCCGCTGACCGACAGCCTGCAAAAACTGCCGGACTATTACAGCGCGTTGCGCAACGTGGTCGCCGAGCATCGCGCCGCTTTCGTGGTCGAGGGCAAACAAGGCTCGCCGAAGAACACTCAACCACAATGCACAGGAGCACCGGCCGATGGTTTCTGAAGGCCTGATTCTTCAACACCGCGTGACCCGCGACGATGAGGCGAATCTGCACTGCCGGGAAATCACCCTGCGCCTGTCCGCAGACTGTCGCCAGCTGGTGCTCACCCGCTACACCGAACACTACGGCCCGGCGGTGGTGCGCTGGATCGAGCGCAGTCACACGGTGTCGGTGAGCGAGCTGTTTCGCTGGTTGGTCGCCAACGGTGAGGCGGATGTCAGTGAGCAGCGATCACTTCCTCCAACACCCGCGCTACGCACTGCACCGCCGCGTCCTCATCGCGGCGTTTATGCCAGGCCAGATGCACCGCAAATCCCTCAACCTCAATCGGCGGTTGCACGGCGTGCAGCGTCTTGGCCATCGGCATCGACAGGCACTGGCTGGGCAACATCGCAATCAGGTCCGAGCCCAACAGCAGATCCGGAACCATGACGAAGCTCGGCACGACGATCCCGACCCGTCGCGCCAGCCCCCTCCCTTTCAATAATTCGTCGAGCGGGCCCCAGGTTGCGCCTCGGCCAGACACCAGCACGTGTGGATAACTCAGCCAGCGCTCGAGATCGAAGTCTGCAATTGCAGGATGCCCGGCGCGCATCGCCACCACGAAATGCTCGTGCAACAGCAGGCGGCGGGTGTAGTCCGGTCCGAGGGGCGGGAAGACCGACATGGCCAGATCGCTTTGGCCGCGACTCAAACTTTCCTGAGCCGCTTCGCCGCCCTGCCAGGGTTGAATCACCAGGTCGATGCCCGGTGCCAACTCGGCCAGTCGCTGGTGCAACTGTTGCGCGACGATGATCGCCGGGAAGTCGGCCATGACGATGCGCACGGTTTGGCGCAGGGTGCTCAGGTCGGCACTGGCAGCGCCGACCAGCGTGCTGACCGAGCCCAGAATCTGCTTCAACGGACCGCGCAAGGCCTGCGCCTTGGGGGTCAGTTGCATGCCGCCCGGTACGCGTTCGAGCAGGCGATCCTGGAACAGATGCCGACAACGCTCCAGCGCATTGGAGGCCGCCGGTTGCGACAGGCCGACACGCTCGGCCGCGCGGGAGACGTGGGCTTCGTCGAGCAACGCATCGAGCACGGTCAACAGATTGAGGTCCACCGAACGTAGATTCATTGAATCAATACCTAATTAGACAAACCATCCATTGGAGCAATTTATAGCACGCTGGCACGCTGTGGCTCCCTTCACTTGAACCGGGTAATCCCATGAACGACACCACGCTGATTATGAGTTTTCACCCGGATCTGGGACGTTCACACGCCAACCGCGCCTTGCTCGATGCGGTGAAGGATCTGCCGGGCGTCTCCATCGTCGATCTGTATGGGCTTTACCCGACCGATGAAGTCGACACCGCCGTGGAGGTGCAGCGCTTGTTGTCGGCAAAGCGGCTGGTGCTGCAATTTCCGGTGCAGTGGTACTCGACGCCGGCGCTGCTGAAAAACTGGCAGGACCGCGTGCTGACGCAGATGTACTACATCGCTTATGAAGCGCAGGGTTCCAGGCTTGAAGGGTTGCCGATCATGATTGTGGCGACGGCGGGCAATACGCCCGAGGCCTACAGTGAAACCGGCGTTAACCTGTTTCCCCTTGAGCAATTGCTGCAACCGTTGCGCGCGACTGCGCATCGCTGCCAATGGGCGTGGAGCGAGCCGTTTCTGGTGTATCGGGCCAACAAGCTGCCGGGCTCGGAGTTGCATGTCATCGCCACTGAATACCGGGCCAGGATTGAGCAGTTTCAACGCAACCCATGACACTCTTCAGCTCAAAGCCACTGATTTGATATCGTGCACGCCATCGTCTCTCCCGACCCATGAACAAGGAAGAATCAATGGTACCCCTCGGCATTTTGGTGTTCCTCGCTGCATCAGCGGGGGTATGGCATTGGATCGTGAGGAATCGTGGCAGCGTCAATCTGTGGCTGGCCAACCTGGCAGGTGCCCTGGCCAGTTTCCTCGTGGGTGTGGTCGTACTGATCTTCATGGCCCCCGAACAGGCTGGAACACGGGGCCCGGCGTATTTTCTTTATTCGTTGATGGCGTTCATCGGGGTGTTCATCGGGACGTGGCTCTTCGTCATCGCCCGATTCAAGGAAGGCGAACATCCGGTCGGCCGTCATTTTATCGCCGGGGCCTGCAGTGTGGTGGCGGCATTTTTCACGCTGTTGCTGTGGGTAACGACCTTCCCCCCCAAGTAAACGTTACCCCAGGCAATTGATGAAGTTCAGGCAGAGGTCTGCGTTATCATCGCCGGCCTGTGCGCCAAGAGTCTTGAACCCGGATGTCCGAATCACTGCCACTGCCTGACAACTGCACCCCACTGCCACCGGTTCTGGTCGGGCCGCTGTTGCGGCGCCTGGAGCCTTCACGGCTGGTGCTGTGGCTCGTGGGCACCCGGCCGTTATCGCTGACGTTGCGCCTGCAAGATGTTGGCGACATCCGCCTCGACGCCGGGCAATGCACGATCATTCCCGTCGGAACGCACGCCTTTATTCATTTGATCGATGTGCCGCTCGACAACGCCCTGCCCTGCGACACGTTGATCGAGTACGACCTGTTGATTGATGGCGCAATGACGGGCATCGCCGAATGGGCGCCGCATCTGTTGTATGGCGAAGCACGCTGCCCGAATTTTGTTTTGCGCTCGCGGATCGACCAACTGCTGCATGGCTCTTGCCGCAAACCTCACCATCCCGCCGCCGACGGCTTGCTCTGCGTCGATCATTTGCTGGCTTCGGAACACGAGGCCACTGAGCGCCCGGCGTTGCTGATGATGAGTGGCGACCAGGTGTACGCCGACGATGTCGCCGGGCCGATGCTGCGGGCCATTCATGCCTTGATCGCACGGTTGGGATTGTTCGGCGAACACCTCGAAGGCGCCGTAGTCAGCGACAGCGCCAAGCTCTATGAGCATGCGGCCAGCTACTACCACCGTGCGGATTTGTTACCGGCGCTGCAAAGTAATGAAACCCTGCGCGAGCGATTTTTCGGCGGGGCGCGCAAGCCGATTTTCACCAGCAGCAGTGCCGACAATCATCTGGTGACCTTCGCTGAGGTCATGGCCATGTACCTGCTGGTGTGGTCGCCGACACCCTGGACGCTGATCACGCCCAAACCGCCGAAGTTGATTCCCGAACGGCGCGAGCGCTATGCGCTGGAGCAGACGCGCATCGATACCTTCAAGGCTGGCCTGGGCGGTGTCGCACGGGCCTTCGCGCATCTGCCGTGCCTGATGATCTTCGACGACCACGATATTACCGATGACTGGAATCTTTCCGCGCAATGGGAGGAAACGGCCTACGGCCATCCATTCTCCAAGCGCATCATCGGCAACGCGCTGATTGCTTACATGTTGTGCCAGGGCTGGGGCAACAACCCGGATGCGTTCGGCGCGGTGCTGGCGAAGACCGATGGTTTCAGCGCGACCGGGGAAGACGGCTATCTCGACAGCCCGGTGCAGGACGCCTTGATCGATGAGCTGCTGAAGTTTCAGCACTGGCATTACGTGCTGCCCACCAGCCCCGCGATGGTGGTGCTCGACACCCGCACCCGGCGCTGGCGCAGCGAGATGACACTCAAGCAACCCTCGGGTCTATTGGACTGGGAAGCCCTCTGCGAACTGCAACAGGAACTGCTGGATCACCCGTCGGCGATCATCGTTTCGCCCGCGCCGGTGTTCGGTGTGAAGCTGATCGAAACCGTGCAACGGGTGTTCAGCTGGTTCGGTTATCCCTTGCTGGTGGACGCCGAAAACTGGATGGCCCATCGCGGCGCAGCGCAGGTGATCCTGAACATTTTCCGACACTCGCGTACACCGGGTAACTACGTGGTGCTGTCAGGCGATGTGCATTATTCCTTCGTCTACGAAGTGCTGATCCGACACCGCAAGGCGGGCCCCAGGATCTGGCAGATCACCAGCAGCGGCATCAAGAACGAATTTCCGCCGACGCTGCTGGAATGGTTCGACCGCCTCAACCGCTGGCTCTATTCGCCGCGCTCACCACTGAACTGGCTGACCAAGCGCCGACGGATGCGCATCGTGCCGCATGTTCCGGAGCATGCCGAGGCGGGTGAACGGTTGTGGAATTCGGCGGGGATCGGGCAGGTGTTCTTTAATGAAAAAGGACAGCCGCAGGCGATTTACCAGCACAACTCGGATGGCTCGCCGAAGACGCGGATGGTGGCGCCTGAGGCTGAAGACTGAAGGCGAGAGACCGAGTTGTCTGCATCGCGAGCAAGCTTGCTCCTACAGTAGATCGTGGTGATTTATGGATCTCATCCGAACCCTGATCATTGGCAATTCCGGCTCCGGCAAGAGCTGGCTGGCCGAGCGATTGGCCAGCCAACTGCAAATACCCTGGGTTGATCTGGACGCGATTCACTGGCTGTCCGACGAACACAGCATCGCCCGCCCCCGCGCCGAAGCCCTGGGCATGGCGCGGATCGCAGCAGATGAAGAGCGCTGGGTGATCGAAGGTGTCTACGGCTGGATCGTCAGCGAACTTATCCACAGGGCCACGGCGTTGATCTGGCTGTGTATTGACGATGAGGAATGCGTCGCCAATGTTCGTCTGCGTGAGGCTAATCGGGATGAGCAGGACGAGAGGCTGATCGCCTTGCTCGACTGGGCCGGCAGTTATCGTGCTCGCGAGGGTTCAAGTGGGTTTGCCGAGCATCGGCAGTTGTTCGAAGGGTTCGCCGGTTCAAAACTGCGACTCATGAACCGCGCGGACATCACCGACTTCGCTGATTCCCGGCCGTATAAGAGCGAACCGCACCTGTAGGA
>NZ_JAGYFX010000170.1:0-7235 GCF_019946615.1 Pseudomonas sp. BF-R-01 | reverse complement strand
GCTCCTACAGGGATTGTTTGGTTTATCCGAGACAAAAAAAGGCCCGCATCGCTGCGGGCCTTTTTCATTGCACGAGGTGGGGCAGGGCGATTAACCCGCCACCAATACCCGAATCGCTTCCAGTCGCAGTGCTGCCTTGTCGAGCATCGCCAGACCTTGTTCCCGCTGTTTACGCAGGGCAACCAGTTCGCTGTCGCGTACGGTCGGGTTGACCGCTTGCAACGCGGTCAGGCGGGCCAGTTCTTCATCGGTATCAGCGGCGAGACGACGTTGCGCCTCGGCCACGCGCTCGGCGTGACGCGGGAAGATTTTCTCTTCGCCGGCGTTGATCTGTGGCGTCAGCTGATCGCGCTGGGCCTGGATGAACTTGTTGGCGCTGGCACGCGGTACGCTTTCCAGTTGATCGTTCAGGGTCTCGAACGACACCCGGGCCGACAGGTCATTGCCATTGGCATCGAGCAGGCAGCGCAGCGCGGCCGGCGGCAGGTAACGACCCAGTTGCAGCGAACGCGGTGCAACCACTTCGCTGACGTAGAGCAGTTCCAGCAACACGGTGCCCGGTTTCAGCGCCTTGTTCTTGATCAGCGCCACGGCGGTGTTGCCCATCGAACCGGACAGCACCAGGTCCATGCCGCCTTGCACCATCGGGTGTTCCCAGGTGATGAACTGCATGTCTTCGCGAGACAGCGCCTGGTTGCGGTCGTAAGTGATGGTCACGCCTTCGTCGTCGCCCAGCGGGAAGCTGGCGTCGAGCATTTTTTCGCTCGGCTTGAGGATCAGAGCGTTTTCCGAGTGGTCTTCGCTGTCGATGCCAAAGGCGTCGAACAGGGTTTCCATGTAGATCGGCAGCGTGAACTGATCGTCTTGCTCGAGGATGTCCTCGACCAGCGCATCACCTTCGCCAGCGCCGCCGGAATTGAGTTCCAGCAAGCGGTCACGGCCAGTGTGCAGCTCGGCTTCCAGGCGCTCACGCTCGGTGCGAGCCTCGTCGATCAGCGCTTGCCACTCGCCGTCGTCGGCATTTTCCAGCAGCGGCAGCAGGCGCGGGCCGAACTGATGCTGCAAGGCGTTGCCGGTCGGGCAGGTGTTGAGGAAAGCGTTCAACGCTTCGTGGTACCACTGGAACAAGCGCTCTTGCGGGCTGGTTTCGAGGTACGGCACGTGCAGTTCGATGATGTGCTTCTGGCCGATCCGGTCGAGACGACCGATCCGCTGCTCCAGCAGGTCCGGGTGCGACGGCAGATCGAACAGCACCAGGTGGTGCGAGAACTGGAAGTTGCGACCTTCACTGCCGATTTCCGAGCAGATCAGCACTTGCGCGCCAAATTCTTCATCGGCGAAGTAAGCGGCGGCGCGGTCACGCTCAAGGATGTTCATGCCTTCGTGGAACACCGTCGCAGGAATACCGGAACGCACGCGCAGGGCGTCTTCCAGGTCCATGGCGGTTTCGGCGTGGGCGCAGATCACCAGCACTTTGGTGCGCTTGAGCATTTTCAACTGGTCGATCAGCCACTCGACGCGCGGGTCGAATTTCCACCAGCGTTCTTCTTCGTTGGCGTCCGGCTGGGCCTGGAAGCTGACTTCCGGGTACAGCTCGGCGTGATCGCCCAACGGCAGTTCGAGGTATTCGTCGGGGCACGGCAGCGGGTACGGGTGCAGTTTGCGCTCCGGGAAACCCTGCACGGCGGCGCGGGTGTTGCGGAACAGCACGCGGCCAGTGCCGTGGCGGTCGAGCAGTTCACGGACCAGGCGGGCACTGGCTTCGGTGTCGCCATCATTGACGGCGCTCAGCAGCGCTTCGCCTTCGTTGCCGAGGAAACCGTGAATGGTCTTGTGCGCTTCAGGCGACAGGCGCCCCTTGTCCAGCAGCTCCTGAACGGCTTCGGCCACCGGGCGATAGTTCTCGCTCTCGGCACGGAAGGCGTGCAGGTCATGGAAACGGTTCGGGTCGAGCAGGCGAAGACGCGCGAAGTGGCTGTCCTGACCCAGTTGTTCCGGGGTGGCGGTCAGCAGCAATACGCCGGGAATGACTTCGGCCAACTGTTCGACCAGCGAGTATTCCGGGCTGGCCTTGTCTTCGTGCCACACCAGGTGGTGGGCTTCGTCGACGACCATCAAGTCCCAACCGGCGGCGAACAGCGCGTCCTGGGCCTTTTCGTCTTCCACCAGCCATTCCAGGGCGACCAGCGCGAGCTGGGTGTCTTCGAACGGGTTGGCGGCATCGCTTTCGATGAAGCGTTCTTCGTCGAACAGCGCGACTTGCAGGTTGAAGCGGCGGCGCATTTCCACCAGCCACTGGTGTTGCAGGTTTTCCGGCACCAGGATCAGCACGCGGTTGGCGCGGCCCGAGAGCAGTTGGCGATGGATCACCAGACCGGCTTCGATGGTTTTGCCCAGGCCCACTTCGTCTGCCAGCAATACCCGCGGCGCAATGCGGTCGGCGACTTCACGGGCGATGTGCAACTGGTGCGCGATCGGTTGCGCGCGCACGCCGCCCAGGCCCCAGAGCGAGGATTGCAACTGGCGGCTGGTGTGTTCCAGGGTGTTGTAGCGCAGGGAGAACCAGGCCAGCGGGTCGATCTGCCCGGCGAACAAACGGTCGCTGGCCAGTCGGAACTGAATGAAGTTCGACAGCTGGGTTTCCGGCAGGGTGACCACTTCGTTCTGCGCGTTGAGGCCGTGGTAGATCAGCAGGCCGTCGATGTCGTCGACTTCCTGTACGGTCAGTTTCCAGCCTTCGAAGTGAATGATCGAATCGCCCGGCGAAAAACGCACGCGGGTGAGGGGCGCATTCCGTAGCGCGTACTGGCGAGTCTCGCCAGTGGCCGGATAGAGCACGGTCAACAAGCGGCCGTCCTGTGCCAGAACGGTGCCTAAACCCAGCTCGGCTTCGCTGTCACTGATCCAGCGTTGCCCCGGTTGATACTGCTGCGCCATGCTGCCTGACTCCCACCTTGAAAAAGCGGGCTATCTTAACGGAATGAGGGCTTCAGGGCCAAAGGACTCTCAGAAAAACTCACAGTCTTACGTTAGTTCACCGCTTGAGACGTGTGCGGGCCGGGGCACTTGTTAGTGCCAATCCGGTCACAGTTTGCGACCGATGGCTCAAGTCGCCATCCCCGCAGCCGACAGCCTGCTGACAGGAGACAAATAATTATGCTGCCACCGATGCTCCCCTTGAGTGCCGTGCCGATCACTTCACAGCACGACCCGATCCGCCAGCGCCCGGATATTCCACCTGTTGTACCGGTGCAGGAAAGCTCCAACGAAAGCACGATCGACCTGCAACAGCGCGATCCGGAAGAGGCGGCGTTTCAGCTGCGCGAGGAGCAGCGCCGCAAGCAGGAAAAAGAACGCCGTCGCCGTGAAGCCGATGAAGATCCTGAAGAGCACCTGGCGATTCCCGGCACTGAGCTCAACGCGGATAACACCGTGCCGGTCGCGCCATTGATGGACGACGAGCCGCGTCAGGGGTTGTGGGTCGACATTCAGATTTAGTCCTTGATGAGGGAAAGTTCGTTGAGGGCGTTGAGCAGTACATCCATTTCTTCTTCGGTATTGAGGTAACTGACGGCAATCCGCGCGATGCTGTCCAGCCCTCGGGCCTGCATATCCAGCGGCGTATAGGCCACGCCATTGGCGCCGATGTTGATCCCTCGTTGCGCCAGCCGCTGCTTCAATTCAACGCTGTCCCAACCCTTGAGCGTGAAGGCGACCAAGCCTGATTGCTGATTCGCCGGCCCCAGGTTGTGTAGCGTCAGCCCGCTGACCGACTCAAGGCGTTCGCGCAGTTGCCCGCTCAAGCCCTCGATCCGCTGGCGAATCCGGGTTGCACCCAAGTGGTTGAACTCCTCCAGCGCATTGGCCAGCCCGGCCAGCAAAGCCACCGACACTTCACTGGTTTCAAACCGCCGCGCATCGTCACGCACCGAGAAACCTTCGCCGTCCCACGGTGCGGAAAGCACGTCCAGATGGCCGGGCACGAGCCGTTCGAGAAACCCCGGTTTGATGTACATCAACGCCGTTCCTCGTGGGCCACGGAGGAATTTGCGCCCGGCGCCCTTGAGCACATCGCAGTTCAACGCCTGCACATCGCAGGGCAATTGCCCCAGCGCCTGGCCGGCGTCGATGAAGTAGGGAATGCCGTGCTGGCGCGCCACGGCGCCAATGGCCTCGGCCGGGTTGATCAGGCCGCCGTTGGCCGGCAGCCAGGTCAGTGCGATCAGCTTCACCTTCGGGTCGATCATCTGCTGGAGGGCGGACACGGACACGGCGCCCGTCTCATCGCAGGGAATCACCTCCAGCCGCGCCCCGGCGCTGACGGCCCGTGCGATGCAGGCCAGATTGCCGCCCCATTCATGGCGCCCGACCAGAATCCGCTCGCCGTCCTGCCATGGCCCCAATGCATTGAATGCCATGCCCCAGGCCGCCGAACCGCTGCTGGCGAACGCGATGTTTTCAGTGTTTGCATTGAGCAGCAGGGCCGCCGCACTGCGAGCGCGGGCCTGCACGCTCTGGTCGGCGGCTTCCATGGGGCCGCAGAGGGCTTCGAGTCGCAGTTGCTCGATGATCGCGTCGAGGGTGGCCTGGCTCGGTAACGAGGCGCCGGCGTGGTTGAAGTGAATCACGCTGGTGCCCCCCGGCGTCGCCGCTCGCAAACGCTCCACTTCGTCGGGGTTCATGGACGCAGCTCGAAAATTGCGTCGATTTCCACGGCCACGCCGCCGGGCAGGCTCGATACGCCGACAGCCGTGCGCACATGCCGGCCTTTTTCGCCGAGGGCATTGACCAACAGGTTGGACGCGCCATTGGCGACCGCACCTTGACGCGCAAAATCCGCGGCGCTGGCGATGAACACGCCAAGACGGATGATGCGCACCAGTTTCGACAGGTCATCACCGAGCGCATCGCTCAATTGTGCGAGCAGGCCCAGCGCGGCAAGTTCGGCGGCGTTGGCGCCTTCTTCATCGGAGATCGACTCTCCCAATCGGCCGATGAATGCCGGTTTGCCGTCCAGTAACGGAATCTGCCCGGAAATGAACAACTGGTTCTGGCTGACCACGTGGTTGACGTAGTTGGCGATGGGCTGGCTCGGTGTTGGCAGGCTCAGGCCAAGTTGCTGGATGCGGTGGGCGAGTGAGTCGGTCATGGTGAATCCTCCTGAATGAAGGCTTCAGCATGTTGGCGGACGGGGAGCGCGACAAACGGATAGATTTAATCCGACGTATTCAATTAGCTCATGCGTAGATCGAATGTGGGAGCGAGCCTGCTCGCGAAAGGGTGTGTCAGTCACATGAATGTTGGATGGGACATGGCCTTCGCGAGCAGGCTCGCTCCCACCTTTGATCCTCAGTCGCCGTGAGATTTGTGTGCGATGTTGGCCATCTCATTCAGCCATTCACTAAAGCATTGTGCCGCGTGGCTCGGCGGTCGCTCGGGCGTGACCAGCCAATAGCCGATATCGCTAATGAACGGTGGGGTGGAGAAGGCTTCTACCAACGAGCCGTCCTTGAGTCGGCGCTCGATCAAGTGATGACGCCCCATGGCGATGCCTTGGCCGGCCACGGCGGCTTCGACGACGATGTTGTAGTCGTGGAGCATGACGCTGGGGCAATGGCTGAGGTCGATGGCGTTGTGCGCGCTCCAGTCGATCCACTCGAACGGCTGGTGCGACTTGGCCATGAGCAGCGGGCCTTGGTCGGTGCCCTTGGCCTTGAACGCCGGGCTGCAGACCGGGTTCAGTGTTTCCACCATAAAGCGCCGGGCCTGGACTTTCGGCCAGCCACCTTTGCCGTAGCGAATGGCCAGGTCGACTTCGCCGCCGCTGACGTCGGCCAGTTGCACCGAGGGCAGGAGTTCGACATGAATGTGCGGGTGGCGCGCGTTGAAACTGGCCAGGCGCGGCGCCAGCCACAGGGTGGCGAACGAGGCGAGCAGGCCGATGCGCAGGGTGCTTTCCTGGTGCTCATTGCCCCGCAGTTCACGGGTGGCGAGGGCGATGGAGGCGAGGGCCGGTTGAATCTGCCGGTAGTAGGCTGCCCCGGCTGGTGTCAGATCGATAGCCCGGGTGCGGCGGATAAACAGCCGCTGATTGAGGAACTGTTCCAGTTTCTGCACTTGATGGCTGATTGCACTTTGGGTCACCGACAATTCATCGGCGGCCTTGATGAAACTCAAATGACGCGCCACGGCCTCGAAGGCGCGCAGGGCCATCAAGGGAGGCAGATCCTGGTGCAGTTCCACAGCGCGGGTCCTTTGGGTCCATCGCAAAGTCGCGATTGTGCGTTGAAAAAACGCCGTGAGCACATATTTTGTTAAGCCGCTGTTACGCAGGCGACTGGTCAGCGCGGGCGCCAGACCGCATTATTGGCGCAATCCTGCCGAGCGATGCGGCAGTTGAACTTCATTTCACACGATGCACTGAAGACCATGAGCCAAGACGACAAACTGATCGACCTCAATTCCGAACGCGCCAAGCGTGTTCATGACCTCAACGAAAAACGCCTGAACGAAGTGCGCCAGGCATTCGAGCAGGCAATGCCGTTGGGCAAGGCGAAGAAGAAGCCGAAGAGCAAACCGAAAAAGCGTTAAACCCCTTGCATCCGTTGATGTAGATCAGTTTTCCCCCTCCTTTGCGCCCAGTCTCGGGCGATATTGATCCCGGTCAATTTCCTCTCCTGCCTGATTGGTTAACTTAGCCCCATCGCAACAGGGCAAGTGCAGGAGGCCAGTCATGTTTTTCGACAACGTGGTGATCGCCGGAGTGCTGACAGTCGGCCTCATGGTTCTGTTTTTCGCAGGGTTTGGATTTTTTATCTGGAAAGATTCGCACAAACGGAAAAAACCGTAGGTCTTTCTGGATGCAATGAGCACGCAAGGCATTTTGGGCAACTTCGGTTGCCCTTTTTTTTTGCCTGCGAAAATCTGGTGGTTTGTGTGGGTTGGTGGTGGGGGGCTCTATGTTGGGCAACGGCCTGGGGTTTTCAGGTTGATTGTTGGGTGGGGTACATATCCGTTTCTGTGGTGATGGCGGCTATTGGTTTCGCCCTTACGGCGAGTCACTTTCGAAAAGCGCGAAAGTAACCAAAGCGCTTTTGCCCCTTTCGTTCGGTGCCTCGCCTAGGCTCGGCATACCCTCGCTCCGGTCCTGCTCCGTGGGCCCGCGGCCATCGGCCATCCATGGCCGGGGGCGGCTAACCCGGCATCCATGCCGGGTTGCCCACTACGCAGAACCT
>NZ_JAGYFX010000017.1:0-79055 GCF_019946615.1 Pseudomonas sp. BF-R-01 | reverse complement strand
GGATTAATTTGTCCATACAAATTTTCCTTTTGCGTTGGAGCCGCCGCTTGCCGTTTCCCACGCGGCTAAGAGGTGGCAGCTATGTGCGGGGTGAGAAAACCGGTCATGGACACCCGGGCCAGACCAAAGTCTGCCCGCACACAGCCGCCATAACGCATTTGCGGACAGCGGATAAGCTGGCGCGATTATGCGGTTACAGGCTCTGTATGACCATAAGTTGCCAGGTTCTCACACCCGATCACTGAGTTTTCAGTGACAAGCAAAGACTAAAGAGCCCGCTTCCGAGCAACAACCTTAAAAATCTGTGGGCGTTTTCTTCGTTTTTGGTAGGAGATGTCCTGCAATGACGACGACATTTTTATCGACAGTGAAGCCGCCATCGCGAGCAGGCTCGCTCCTACAGGCGACTGCGGTCGTACGCGTAATCCGTGAGCAAAGTCATCAAGCGGATGGCGTACGGCTACCGGGACAGCGAATTCTTTTTCATGAAGACCAAGAGCGTCTTTCCCGGTAATCCGTGAAGAACCAAAAAAAAGCCCGCGGGAGGGCGGGCAAACCGTAGTTTCTTGAATGAGCGAGCGCAATGTACCGGTTGCCGGGGCGCGATGGGGTGAAGAAAAATTCATCTGCGCCGCGGCAAAGTCGGGGCTTACGGCAAATGATCGGCCGCAAAGTCCGCCTCCGACCGTGCCCGCAAACGCCCCTTGCGACAGGCTTGCTGGAAGCGTTCGAAGTCTTGGTCATTCTGTTCGGTATAGGATTTCGCATACTTGAACAGCGCATCGGCCAGTGCATCGCTTTTGCCGATATAACCGCTGATCTGCGCGGCATGCCCGGACGATTTGGCATGTGCACGGGCGAGGGCGCGGCCGCAGATTCGGCCATAGGCGGCAAAGGCTTCGGCGTCGAAGGTTTCCAGTTCGGCGGAGATTTTCATGTCGCGCAACTGACGCACGTAAAAATGGCGACCGTTGGGGCCGGTGGTCCAACCGAGGAACAGATCACTGGCGGACTGCATCAGCCGTTGGCCATCGACCACGCGCTGACCGTTATGCCGCACGCGAGACTTGGCCTTCACGTAATCGGCGAGCACCGACCGCCGTGCTTCCTTGAATTGCAGGAACAACGGGAACTCTTGCTCGTCAGTCAGCAGCGCCACCAGGCAGCGCGTGCCGACACTGCCGACGCCGACCACTTTGAACGCCAGGTCCTGAACATTGAAGCGCGACAGCAGCCCGCGCCGGTCGGCTTGCAGGGTCATCCGATATTCATTCATGAACGTCTCGTAGAGCGGTCGCCAGTCCGCGAGCCGCAGCCAGTCATCGTCGGCATCCAGCAGCGTGGTGTTTTTGTGCAGATGGAAAATTTCCGGCAGGTCATCGCGAATGATCAGACGGCCTGCGGCGTCACGTTCACTGATTTTCGGCAACAATTCGGCATGGGTGCGGCGTTCGGCTTTGGCGATGGCGCGCTCCACGTGCTCCAGCGTGGCTTTACTCGCCTGTTGCCGCAGATCGTCATAACTGATGGACTCGTACCAAGTCTCCAACGCACTTTGCTCCGCGCACTCGAGCATCGTTTGCTGATACGCGGCGACCACTTCGCGGCAGACGTTTTCTTCCACGGTTTCGCCGTGGCGCAGGTCACGGGCGGCCACCATGAAACTCGCCACCAGACGTTTGACATCCCACTCCCAGGGGCCGGGATGGGCCTCATCGAAGTCATTGACGCTGAACAGCAGGTTGCGTTCCGGCGTGGCGAAACCGCCGAAGTTCATCAAGTGACTGTCACCACAGATCGTCGACACCAGACCCATGTTCGCCGTGCCGGCCAGGTCGTGAGCCTGCAACAGCGCGTTGCCGCGATAAAAGGTGAATGGCGACACCAGCATGCGACCGTAGCGCAACTCGACCAGAGAATTGACCCGTCCCTCGCTGGAGCGCTTGATCAGTGGCAGCGGGTCACGATTGGTTTTTCCGGTGGCCGCTTGAGCACTGCGAGGGCAGTTTTTTCGAGCGTCCTTGCCTTGCTTCAAGCGGTCTTTGAGGGTGGTCATGGCGACTCTGCGTTGTGGGCTTGTGCGGATTGAGTGTAGGAGGGCCATGAAACTTCGTTCATAGAAAAAAACGCGGAAAGCGTATGAATCGTGGCCTCACGCAAGCGAAACTCGCCGAACTTGCCCGATTGACGCGGCGCAAAGTCATTGCTGTGGAGAAGGGCGCTCTTTCGGTGAGCATGCTTGCTTACTGAAGGGCGGTAATTCGCCTTGACCGAGGCTTCTTTGGTTACGGGTTCACGCTGTCGTTGCTGGTGTGCAACGACTGTCCACGGCGCAGGAAGACCTGGAGTACGACACGTTGATGTAGTCTCGTTGGCGATTCTACTGGCACAAAAAAAGGCACTGGGAAAACCACCAGGAGCCTTTTTCTGAGCCAGGACATTACGTCGACCGAGAGTGGTGGGAGCTCAACAAAAAACACGACCAGTATGAGTAGACGTCCGGATCGTGGTACTGTTTTAACAGCCGGCTGATACCGAAATATTTTAGAAAAACAATAGGTGGAGTGCAGGGCTTTATTGTAAAGTATCGTCTAATTTAATAGTTGTTAAAAAAATAACAGTGGTCGAATTGCAGCAAAGGATGTCGTCATGCTGGTTGTCTTTGTGGAAGAAATGGTGGAAGTTTGTGATTGATTTTAAAGTTAAGCCAGTCATGAATTCGAAGTGCCTGATTTTAGCCGGCTCTTTCGCTCTGGTCACTTGTTTTGTATTATTGCTTTGTTCATTGTTGTTTCCGATATGGGAAACAAATGATGATGTTGCAATGTCGATGATCGCTCATGGTTATGGTATTGCATCCAGTGGTTCTCCACCGACCCTTATGTTTTCAAACGTTTTGTGGGGGTACTTTGTACGATTTATTCCGGAAGTTAATGGTGTATTAGGTTATTCCATTGCAACCATGGGGACTCTGGTTGTAGTTGGGGCGTTTGTTGTTAATGGGCTGTTCCGGCTTGGCGTGAGTTACTTGGGTTGTTTGTCTGTATTAGTACTTTTGCTTGCGCGCCCAACACTTTTTCCTCAATTCACCATTAACTCTGGTCTTTTGATGGTGGCCGCATTTGTCTGCTGGCATTTGTATGAGAGGGAACGTGATTTTCGAATGTTGGTGTACGGCTGTGTTCTAGCCTTTTTTAGCTATATGATTAGAAGTCATGAGTTTTTGCTGGTGCTTCTCGTTGCATGGCCGCTACTTCGCTGGAAAAAAATACTTTTACTAAAACAGGCGAAAATTTCTTTTGTTGTTCTCGCTTTGGCGGTGGCAGTAGCAGCCTTCATCGACCACCGAGCCTATCAGGGCGACGAATGGGGAGCATTCAGTGAGCTTAACCCAGCGCGCGCCCCTTTTACGGATTTTGGTGCTGCAGAAAACCTTAAGCAGCGGCAGGATATTCTATCGCACCATGGTTACAGTTCTAATGATGTAAGCCTGATAGAAAACTGGTTTTTTGTGGATTCAGTTGTTGCAAAGCCGCAAGTATTACAGGCAATGCTGGACGAGTTGGGCGCCGTGCCGACTCAGGACATTGCACTGGGTAACGGTTGGCTAGGAATCCAGGTCTTGTGGCATCCTGTGCTCTTGGTTTCTGTATTGGCTGCGTTATCGTTGCTATTAATCAGGCCAAGTTGGCGATTGGCGGTAAGTTGGGGTTTGTGTGTTTCTGCGATGTTTGCATTTGGGTTGTTGGGGCGCCCTGGGATCTTGCGGGTATATGTTCCACTTGTCGGCTTGCTGTTAATTGCTCCGTTTTTTACTGTGATGGCTTCGGGGTGGCGCAAGAAGTTGAGTGTCGCTATCCCGCTTGTGGCTGCGTTGATCACGGTGGTAAATTTATATCCGGAAGTTGAAGGCTCAAAAAATAGAATAGTAGCAGCCAGTGAATCTTTTCACGACTTCCCTGATTACCCGATAGTTGTATGGGGGGTTGGCGTACCCTTTGAAGCTATTTATCCTGTAATGGGCGCTGCAATGACGGCGATGCAGTATCAGTTTTACGGTCTGGGCGTTTCTACGCTTGCGCCTTTTTCAGTCGCTTTTTCAGAGGCTGCAGGAGGCCGAGGGATGGTTGATAAACTTCTGGATAAGACTGGAGTGCCCGTGATATCCAGTGAAAAGATGCTTGAGTATCTTGATATTTATTGCGGTGAGCATCATGGAGGTGTCTTGAAATATTTAAGCACACAACAGTTCGGTCCTTATGTACTGAATAGGGTCCGATGCGAAATCCTGAAGTAGTCGTGGGTCATGTACTCATCAAATCGTTTGCTATGGCGCACCGCGTATGGAGGTGTGGCGTTTTAGGTGGTTGGCCGAATTGAATGGAGAGCCCCCAGGTAAAAAAGCCGTAAAAATTCAATTTTCCGAGGATTTACGGCTTTCTTTATTTTCAGCGACAACGCGTGATCAAGGCGTTGCTATAGCCAACCATTGTGACTGATGGCGATGTGGGGGGTAAATGTTGCAGCGAATGCGCGATCCTGAAGAGGCGCTGCTCCTTTCGTCAGGCTGCCTGGCGACTGATCAACGAGCGAAGCCCAACCATGCGGACACAAAAAAGGCACTTGCGATAATCGCCAAGTGCCTTTTTTGTCTAGCTTGTTTGGTGGGCCGGGGTAATCTGAACTGATCGCGTATCTAATTGAATTTTATAGAAAATAATCGGTTAATTTTATTTCTGGAATACCTATTGGAATACCACTTCATCAAGTGGTGCTTTGAAATAGCCACCGATGAACGACACGACCGTATTGAAATGATGGTCCGTGCATTGGCTAAAGCGAATCAAAAATTCTGAAGAGTGTTCAACTTGCAGAAGGGAGAGGGGAATCCGGCGAGGGCACGGAAGTCGCCCCTCTGTGAGCGGATCTAGAGCGTAACCGATAAACCTGGCGGTTTCCTCAGATCAGGGATCCATTGATCGCGTCCAGCTTTACGATGGTTAAGGCTCAGGCTAAGGTACTGGCATAAGGACATGATATTCCAACATTTGTCCACGGAAGGTTGCTGATCAGCCGTAGTGACACTACCGCCTTTCCATTCCGAATTTGTTGTGCCCTGAAAAACGCGTGCCGAGCAAGGTGCTGTCATTGATCGCCAGCGGGATTGGCGATTGACGCATCAGCGTGGGTGTCGCAGGCGTCCTGAACATCAAAAAATTGCTTAACTGAAGGCGGAAAGTATGGATTTTTCGACGCTGTTGCATCTATGGGGTGCAGCAAGCTCCGAGCAGTTGATTGCTCCAAAAATTGTAGTTGGCTTCGTTTTCATTTTATGTGCCTGGTACTTTTTCCGTTATTTTTGTAGATCCTTCAAACTGGGCAGTCAGCTGAAAAATCTGACTAAACGCGTGCAGGGTGTGAAAGCGCTCGCCCCATCTCAACGGCGGTCTGAGTTGGAGCGACTGTTCACTGGAAGCAAGCTGGAGCACTCCTGGCACGAGTACGCTGAAACGCTGCATGACCAGTTTGAGTTTCAGGAAGGTGAGCAGGTCCTGGTCCGGTCGCGCGCCACCGCTGGCGCGGCGCATTTTTTCTCACCGCAAAGCGTGGTTGATACACCGCTGGGGACCGAATTCTATAAACACCTACCTGGAATTTTGACGGGTATCGGTATTGTTGGAACCTTCTTTGGCTTGATGCTTGGCCTTCAGCATTTTGATCCGAGTACCCCGGAACAGGTCAATGCCAGCGTCGATAAGCTGCTCAAGGACGTGTTGTTTGCGTTCATTGGCTCCTTTATTTCAATCATGGCTTCCATCGCCGTCACGATCACTGAAAAGTGGCGTCTGGGGCAATGCTACAGGCTCCTTGAAACGTTCAACGAAACCATCGACGGTCTTTTCGACAGCGGTGTCGGTGAGGAATATCTGGCGGAGCTTGTACGCTCGAGTGCTGAAAGCTCGGTGCAAACCCGTCAGCTCAAGGACAGCCTGGTTACCGACCTGCGTGAAATGCTGCAGAACCTCGTTGATACCCAAGTCCGCGAAAGCCTCAAATTAGCGGAAACCTTGTCAACCACTTACCGAGACTCCGGGCAGTTGCTGGCCGATCAGGTGAGTGGTGCCATCGAGAACAGTCTCAAATCTCCGCTTGAAGCTATCGCGGGTGCTGTTCAGGCCGCCAGTGGCGAGCAGTCGGGGCAAGTACAGAACCTTCTTCAGGATGTTCTGGTTGCCTTCATGAATAAGCTGGAAGGTACGTTTGGCCAACAGTTCAATGGCCTACACGAACTGATGGGGCAATCCGTTGCTGCCATGCAGTCGATGCAGCAAGGCTTTTCCACACTGATCCAGGATATGCGTTCGGCTAGCGAGTCATCGACCCAAAACAGCTCGACCATGATCGCCCAGTTACTCTCCGACATGCAGACCGGACAGAACGCCATGCAAGCGGGGATGAACGAGATGCTCGTCAATCTCCAGGCCTCGGTTGCCCGTATCGGCAACGAAGGGGAGGGGGCTGGCGCTCGAATGGCCGAGCAATTGGAGAAGTTGTTTGCTCAAAGCGAAGCTCGCCAACAGGCAATGGCTGAAAATCTCCAGGCTTTTGTTGAGTCGATCAAGCAGAACATCGGCCAGGGACAACAGGAAACCATGGCAAAAATTGCGGGCTCCGTTGAGGTGCTGGGTGGGCAACTCTCGGCAGTCTTCAAGCAATTGGAGCACGGCCAGCAGCAGATGGATCAAACCACCCGCGCTGCACAGGCTGACCTGCATCAAGGCACCCGTGACTTGGTGGGCGGCCTTAACGAGCAGGTTAAGGCGTTGCTGCAAACAGTGTCTGAGCAACAGAAGTCTGCGCAGGACACCGTCAAGGCATTGAGTGCCCAGACAGAGCAGCATTTGCAGAGCATGCAGCTAGGGGCAGACAAGATGCGGGCTGCGGCTGAGCGATTCGAAACGGCCGGGCAAAGCGTTGCGCGAGCCAGTGAGTCGACTGCGGGTCTGATGGGAACAGTTCAGGGCGCAGGTACTGAGCTTGCACAGGCATCACGTGAGTTGAACACCGTGGTCGCGGACTACCGAAACAATCGTGAAGCGCTGGCGAAAACGCTCGCGGTCATCGAAGGGGTTGTCGCAAGTGCACAAGGGGAGGCCAGTGGTCGTAGCCAGTACCTCCAGGACCTGAAGGTTCAAAGCGAGCGGATGCAGGCGCTTAACCGTGAAGTGTACGAGTACCTGGAAAACATCAGTGGTGTGTTGGGTAGCGGCTTCAAAGAGTTCGGTGATGGCATGGACCGGGTCTTGAGACAAACTCTGGGTAGCCTGGACGCCGAGCTTGATAAAGCGGTCAAGAGCCTGGCCGGTGGGGTAGAAGGGGTCAAAGAAAGTCTCGAAGACTTCGGCGACATCATGGAACGAATCAGGCAGTAACGGAGGCTAGTCGATGTTTGGTAAGCAAATGCCGTCGGCTGCCCGTTCAAAAGACGAGGGAGAGAAGCCTTTCTGGATCTCCTTCGCTGATTTGATGACGGCGATGATGATTCTGTTTCTCGTGGTCATGGTGGCGGCTTTGAGTTCTGTGACGCAGCGTATTAACCAGGCGGAGCAGGGGGAGAAGCAGCGTAACAAGGACATCAGTCAGATCTGCGAGCACCTGAGCCTTAAGGCGAAGACTGCCAGCAAGACCATCGTCGTGGACTGCAAGGACAACCGGATCAGCTTCGGCGATGCTGGCCGCTTTGGGCATAACCAGTATGCGCTGAGCAACGATGGCCAGTCGGCACTTCAGGAAGTTGTGCCGATGATTCTGGACGCGGCTAACAGTGAAGAAGGCCGTAAATGGTTCAAACAGGTTGTCATCGAGGGATCGACAGACACCGATGGTTCCTATCTTTATAACCTGCACCTTTCATTGCAGCGTTCGGAGTGGGTGATGTGCAGCTTGCTGGATAGCCGCAGTCCGCTCCAGGTCGGATTGTCGCCGGAGCATCAGCAGCAAATCAGATCGATGTTCCTGGCGGGTGGTGTGTCGTTCAACAATGCAAAGGACACCAAGGAAGAAAGCCGCCGAGTGGAGTTGCGCATGCAGTTCTTTGGCTTGAAGGAGAAGGAAGAAAACCTCAAGCCAGAGGTGCCGGTGTTCAATAACACTGATATGGAAAAGTGTCAGTTGGCGATGAACCGATGACCAGCCCAATCGCGAGGCTTTCCGCCGCTATTAACCTGAGTCTTTCCACGCATCGAACGGGGCCGGCGCCTGAACCGTTGGCGCGATTCCCCCGTCTGGGGGCTGCGGGAAGGGATCTTTACGAACGATTCGAGCGCGCTGAAAGGGCTTTGCCGCCACCTCAGGAAAAGCGCCGTGCTGCGATCAGCAAATTTCGCAATGTAATCCCACTCAACGCCTCAGAATGGCGCTTGGTTTTCGCCGGCCTCTCGGACAAGAGTGAGCGAGTCGGGCCGATCCTGGACGACGACCAGCTTTATGCTCGAGTGCACAAAGAAATCCATGACCGTATCGAAAAACGAAGGCTGAGCCGCCGGGATTGGTTGGCGCTGTGCTTTAGCTACTTTGGGTACGAGGCCGTAACGCCTGACCAGAACGCCAATTGGTGCCTGTTGCGCGATGACGTTCAACTTGGCTTCGAATGCGTCAGAGGCCAGCAAAAACGCGAAAAGGAATGGGTGCAAATCGTCCAGCAGCATCAGGAGCTTTTTTCCGAACAGGCGGGTGCGAGGCTGGGTGACCAGATGTTCAAGGGGGAGATCAGCGACCTTTCTGCACTGCAGACGATTGCGCAGATCCCAGACAACAGTTGGCTGTGGCGCAGGATCTTCAGCGTACTGATTTCTCGTATTTTCATGTTGGATGACGCCGAGTTTTCTCAGCGCTTAGCCGACCTTGTCGACATCGGTCGACAGCATCCGCGCTACATGAACGACGTTCTGAGCGCGTGCCTGTCGCGTTATCACTTGGCCGCTTATCGAGAAAAGCCGTCGTCGCTGCTCAAGCAGGTCGCGCTCGACAATTGGGGCAGCCCTCAAATTCGTTCCAGGCAAAACAGCTGGCTGCAGTATGTTGAAAAAGACGTCTGTGCGATGGTCGTGGCGTGGTTTGCGAAGGAAGACCTTGAACACTTCTTCAACTTGCTCAAAGGGGAAGCAGAGGTCGATCAATCACGTCTGCATTATTGGCTGCGTTTTGCTAACCAGATGAGTTACACCCGGATTGTCATGGGCTCGGATGCCTGGCATGACAGTGGGCGGGACTTCGTTCATTTCCGTGAGAAGAACAAAGGGCGCCTTAGCCGACTGGTAGGCGGTCCCGGTCATAACAACGCAGTCATCATGCAGATCGGGAACTATTTTTTCGTGGAGTTCTCCGGAACCGGTAATGCTTGCTATGTGTATCAAGCAGACAAGTCGCCTTTCAATCCAGATAAGCCACTACTCGAATTGGCTAGCGAACTGAAGCAGCCTAGCCGTGCGCTGGATCGAATGCGGCACTCACCTGCACCTAGCCGCCCGAATCGCATAGAGGGCTGGCTCAGCAAATTTGATGATGCCCTCGAGAAATGGGGTATTCGTGTGCAGAGTCATACCGGCACGTCAGGGTCATCCAAACCCATGGCATTGGAAGAGCAAGTCCGTGACGCCCTGAAGTCGGTCAAACACAAAGTACATGACCAACGCGCGCGCGGCGGTGCGTTTCAGGTCCAGCTTGATAACAACGACCTGGCTGCCGTTGCAGCGCTCCAGCGCCTGGGCTTCAAGCCCGTCAATCACCAGTCACTCCGGTTCTGGAGACAATAATGCTCAAGCGTTTCCTCAAAGGCATTGGCCTGCAACCGAATCCGGCGGTAGAAAATACTGACCCTGCTTTTTCCATTGAAGAGCAGGGCATTTGTTACCCCCTTAGCTTGGCGGAAAACGCTGAATCCTGGCCGCTGGCAAGCTATCTGGATCAGTTGGAAGAAGAGGAGTTCGTCTCCCAACTCAGCGATCGCTGGCTGCTGACGTGGGATGAGCTCTATCGGCTTCTTGATGAGCAAGAACATTTAACAAGTCTGCCGCTACTGGGGTTGCCGCCACAGACCGCCCTTATCCCTCAATTGAGCAGCCAAGGCAGTCTTGCCTCCAACGATTTTAAAGTCGCAGTCAGTGGATGGCGTGATCCGCAGTCCAATGCCAATGTGCAAGTGCAGCGTACGGGGGCCATCGTCCAGCATCACGGAACAACGGAAATTCTGCCTGAGGCGTGCTGGAAACTGACCGGAGCGGTACGACAGCTTTATCTGGCGCAGCAAAATGAACCAGGTGAAGTAACCAACCAAATCGGCTGGGCCAGCATCAGAAAACTGGCGCGCAAGGCGGGTGCCGGCATGGATGGTTTTCTGGATAAGACCGTCGTAATCAAACCCGAAAGCCTGCGACTCAACCCGCGAAAATCGACGGTAGGTGACACTCCGGTTATCGAACTGCAACCCAGCTTCGAAGGCCAGCCGGCAAACTGGCTTGAGAGTTTCGACGGTGCCAATCAGGTTCAGGATCGATACCGAGTGACCGGTGATGATGGATCGCTGACCCACGTCCTGATTGAGCCTGAAGTCAAATCCGTATTGGACTATGTGCGCTCGTTGCCCGGGCGTCGGGTCGCTGGCGACGATGCCCTTTCTTTCGTCCGCAACCCTTACAGCGCACTCGGCGACAGTGCCGCGCACGTGCTGGATGCCGAGACCTATGAAGACGATCTCGCCGAGGCCGGAATTTTCTTTCACCGTTTTCATCTGGAACCCAAACTGGATGATGCGGGACAGCGCATCGAGCAGGTAAACCTGACACTCGAACCAATCTCGCCAACCCCGCAAACGCCCATCGAAGTTGAGTTCAAAGCGGCCCATGAACTCGCGCCGCTCGTGCATGAATTGCAACTGAAATTGGCCGCTGGAATGCCAGCGGGCTTCTGGCAGGGCTATGAGCTGGAACTCAGCGATTTTGATTTGCGCCAGTTGGCCGGTATCAGCGAGCTGCTTAAGCGTTGGCAAAGTGAAGCGGCCGGCATTGAGTTCGACTCGGTCCTGGACCTGTCTCTTTACGGCGACCGTGTGACTGGCATCGGGGAGGCGGAAAAAATTACTTCGCCTTTCCTCGTCAAAGAGGCGACCGAGAACTGGTTGCCCAAGGATGTGGCGGCGCTGGGCATTGACGCAGAAATCCTTGGGCGTTGGGATCCTTCCGACCGCGCTCAATTTGAAGCGTTTGAGCAGCGACTGGACGAAGCCCGCGCCGCCGGTGATGAGACGGTCTGTTTGCCGGAATCCGAAACACCGCTCTCGATTGCCGCCGCCGAGCAACTGTTTGATGCCTGGTCCAGGAAGATCGCCCCTGTCGAGACTGGCCTGGTCCAGCAGCAGGAAAAGGTTGGCCGCGCTGTACTGCAAATCGGCCATAACATTGACGAACCGACCTACGTTCAGATTCGTCAGGCAGCCTTACGCGCCGCTTTGGATGCAACGCCAGAGTTGCCCAACCTGCTCAAACCTGAGGTCGTCTTGCGTGAGCACCAGCTTCAAGGTGTCGCGTGGTTGCAGCATTTGTTCCGCTTGTCCCCCTCCGACGTGTCGGGTTGCCTGCTCGCAGATGACATGGGGCTGGGAAAAACGATCCAGCTGCTCACCTTTCTGGTCTGGTATCTGGAACAGTACCCAGAGGACCAGCCAACACTGATCGTCGCCCCAGTCTCGTTGCTCGATAACTGGGAACGAGAGCTTCACCGGTTCTTCTTCGCAGACGCGTTGCCAGTTCTGAAGCTGTATGGCTCAGCCTTGAGTGCGGTGAAGTTCAAGAAAGAAGAAATTCCTGCTGACTTGAAAGCAAAAGGCATTAAGAATTTGCTGCGCCCAGGTTGGATGGGCGGCGCCCGAATCGTCCTGACGACTTACGAGACACTGCGCGATCAGGAGTTTTCCCTGGCGCGCCAGCAATGGTCGATCGTCGTGTGCGACGAGGCTCAGAAGCTGAAGAACCCTGCGGCATTGGTCTCGCAAGCAATCAAAGCCATTCCCGCACGGTTTCGAGTGGCGTGCACCGGTACGCCTGTCGAGAACACCCTGATCGATCTCTGGTGCCTTTTCGACTTCATTCAGCCAGGTTTTCTGGGCGGTTTGAACCAGTTCGGTCGTGAGTATCAGCGCCCCATCGAAGCCACATTGGAGCGCGATACGGTTGCCCTGGAGCGCCTGCGTGGGCTTATCGATCCGCAGACTTTGCGGCGCACCAAACAGGACATTGCCAAAGACCTGCCTGCCAAAATCGAAGACACGGCATGCCGTTCACTGAGCATGCACGCCTTGCAGCGCAATCTGTACCTGTCCGAAATATCCGCATACAGCCAGAAGCAGCAGATCGAAGAACAGCTCGATCAAAAGACCTCCGGCATGCTCGGGTTGCTGCACAAGCTCAAGCTCATTTGCGCCCACCCGTATAGCGTCCAACCCGACAAGCGATTGCGTGACAACTCGCCCAAGCTGCAGTGGTTGATGCATACGCTTGAGTCGATCAAAAGAGCTGGAACCGGTGACAAGGTCATCGTCTTTACCGAGTTGCGCGATATCCAGCGGGAGTTGCAGCACTCGATCCAGGAGCATTTCGGCTTTCGGGCGACCGTCATCAATGGCGATACCAGTACCAGCAGCCAGAGCGCCAATAGCCGGCAGAAGCTGATTGACCAATTCCAGGAACTACCGGGCTTTGCCGTCATCATCCTGTCGACCATCGCCGTCGGTTTTGGAGTGAATGTGCAGGCTGCCAACCACGTCATTCACTTCACCCGTTGCTGGAACCCGGCCAAGGAAGATCAAGCGACGGATCGGGCCTATCGGATTGGGCAGCAGAAGGATGTGTATGTGTACTACCCAACGGTGCGGGATGCGGCGATGCCGACGTTCGAGGCGACGCTGGATGAGCTGCTAAGTAAGCGACGAGCGTTGGCGCGGGATATGTTGAGTGGGGCTTCGGACATCCAGGCTTCGGATTTTGAGGCGTTGCTGGAAGCGCGGTGAGGGCCGATTTGGAAAACATCAATGCTCAGCGATCTGTCAATTATTGGCACAGGTCGTTCGTCCCTGAGTTTGCAAAAACGTTAGATCCAGCGAGCTGGCGCAGTAGCGCCAGTAACTTCTGCGTGGATTATTTACCTGTGCGCACGTCCAGTGTTGGCACCGAAAGCGCAGCGGCTTACTGTTCGCGGAGTCCAATGCGACCCCCCCACCGTCTACGACACCATGGGTAGTTCACTGGTGATATTGGACAGGGACCAAAAATAGGGTCGATATGCTGGCCCGATGAAACCGAAGTCGATAAGGTTCGCTAGTTAACCGCAGGTAAGACTACCGCTTCGCTATAAATGTCTGTTGCCCCTCTGTTTTGCGCTGACGCTACGGGTATTTCCCGAGCGCGCAACGGGCATCGCCTGCGCACTTACTCCTTACCCAGCTAGGATTGCCAATGGCTATCAAGAAATCCGATCTTTACTCTTCCCTCTGGGCCTCGTGTGACGAGCTGCGCGGTGGGATGGATGCCAGCCAGTACAAGGACTACGTCCTGTTCATGCTGTTCATCAAGTACATCTCCGACAAGTACGGCAATTCGGATGACTTCGCGCCACCGGTCAACATCCCGCCGGGCGCCAGCTTCAAAGACATGATTGCTCTCAAGGGCAATGCCGACATTGGCAACAAGATCAACACACAGATCATCCAACCGCTAATCGATGCCAACTCCCGGCTTGCTCGCAGTGATTTCCCTGACTTCAACGATCCGAATAAACTCGGTGAGGGGAAGGATATGGTGGAAAAACTTACCAATCTGGTGGCCATCTTCCAGAAACCCGAGCTCGATTTCTCGCAGAACCGTGCTGACAACGACGACATCCTCGGTGACGCCTACGAATACCTTATGCGCCACTTCGCCACCGAAAGTGGCAAGAGTAAGGGGCAGTTCTACACCCCGTCCGAGGTCAGCCGCATTATCGCTAAGGTTATTGGCATCAGCCCGGCGAATGCCGTGGCTGCTACGACTGTTTATGACCCTACCTGCGGCTCAGGCTCTCTGTTGCTGAAAGTGGCCGACCAGGCCGGCAGGCACATCACCCTGGAAGGGCAGGAGATGGACGTGACCACCGCCGGTCTCGCCCGCATGAACATGATTCTGCATGACTTCCCGACCGCCAACATTCTGCAGGGCAACACGTTGTCCTCGCCGAAGTTCAAGGAGGGCGAACAGCTGCGCACCTATGACTATGTGGTGGCCAACCCGCCGTTCTCGGTCAAGACCTGGAGTGTCGGCCTGACGCCAGCCAACGATCCCTATCAGCGCTTTGTCTGGGGTGAGCCGCCGGCCAAACAGGGCGATTACGCCTTTCTACTACACATCATCCGTTCGCTGAAAAGTACCGGTAAAGGTGCCTGCATTCTGCCCCACGGCGTGCTGTTTCGCGGCAATGCCGAGGCCGTGATCCGTGAGCAGCTGGTGCGCTCTGGCTACCTCAAGGCCATTATCGGTCTGCCGGCCAACCTGTTTTACGGCACCGGCATTCCCGCCTGCATTCTGGTGCTGGACAAGGAGAACGCCAGCGCACGCAAAGGCATTTTCATGATCGATGCCGCCAAGGGCTTTATCAAGGACGGCCCGAAGAACAGCCTGCGCGATCAGGACGTACACAAGATCGTCGATGTCTTTACCCGAATGGCAGATGTGCCGCGTTACGCACGCATGGTCTCCTTCGACGAAATCAGCGATCCGAAGAACGACTTCAACCTCAACCTGCCACGCTATATCGACAGTACCGAGCCTGAGGACATTCAGGATATCGAAGGCCATTTGCGCGGTGGCATTCCCGAGCGTGATATCGATGCGTTCGATAGCTACTGGCAGGTCATGCCTGCCCTGCGCGCGGCCCTGTTCAAGCGGGCCAGCCACCCCGGTTACTTCGAACTGATTAGTCGCGAGGTGAAGTCGGTCATCTTCGCTCACCCACAGTTCAACGACTTCAAGTCCGATGTGGATACGCTGTTCAACCAGTGGCTGGAAAGAAGTACTCCACAACTGAAAGGCTTCGCTGCCGATGAAGCCAGCAGCCACCCCAAGACGTTGATCGCTACATTGTCTGAAGACCTGCTCAGCGCCTTCGCCAAAGCGCCTTTGCTCGACTATTACGACATCTACCAGCACCTCATGGACTACTGGACTCAGACCATGCAGGACGACTGCTACCTGATCAGCGCCGACGGCTGGATGTCCGGTGCCAAAGTGCGTGAAATCGTCAGGGTAATGGACAAGAACAACAAGCTGGCCTGGACCGAGAAGCATGACTATTGCCAAGGCAAACGTCGCTTCAAGTCTGACCTGATTCCGGTCGAGATTCTGATTGCCCGTTACTTCAAGGCCGAGCGCAGTGCCATTGAAGATCTCGAGGCCCAACTGGCCAGCGTTGAGCAGAGCATGGGCGAAATGCTTGAAGAACATAGCGGTGAGGATGGCTCGCTTAGCGAAGTGATCGAAGGCGAGGGTGACAAGCAGAAGGTCACCGCCAAAACGATCAAGGCACGTCAACGCGAGATTGGGCAAGATCCGGATTATGAGGAAGAGTTCAGGGTATTGGCTGAATTCGACGCCTTGATTGATCAGCAAAGCACCCTTAAAGCCTCACTCAAAAAGGCTGAGGAAAATTTGGACAACAAGATCCACGCTAAATACCCGCAGCTTATCGAGGGCGAGATCAAGACCCTGGTGGTCGACGATAAGTGGCTGTCTACACTGGCCATCGCCGTACAGGGCGAACTGGAACGCGTTTCCCAGACTCTGACCGGGCGTATTCGTGAGCTGAGTGAGCGCTACGCCACCCCGTTGCCACAGCTTGCTTATGAAGTTGCCACCCTTGCCAGTCGCGTGGAAGAGCATCTGAAAAAGATGGGGGCGGTATGGCAGTGAAGCCCGGCTACAAGCAGACGGAGATTGGGGTTATCCCGGTGGATTGGGACGTGAAACGTCTCGGTGATCTAGCGACGGTCAGAGATGGAACGCATCAAACCCCAAAATATGTGGCCAGCGGCGTGCCTTTTTTCAGCGTCGAACACGTTACGAGTGGAGACTTCGCGAACACCAAGTTTATTTCGGAGAAGGAGCATCGCTTCCTTACTCGTTCATTCAAGATCGAGAAGGGGGATATTCTCATGACCCGGATCGGCTCAATTGGAGACTGCAAGCTCATTGACTGGGACGTAAGAGCGAGCTTCTATGTCAGCCTTGCACTACTGAAAGTCCATGGAGCCTCTGCTGCATTCGTCGCGCAATACTCAAATTCGGCGGTTTTTAAGAAGGAGATTGAGCTTCATTCCCTGCAATCGGCCATACCGAAGAAAATCAATCTCGGTCCGATCTCGGATGTCAAAATCTCAGTTCCCCCACTCCCCGAACAACATGCCATCGCGACGGCGTTAGGGGATGTGGATGCGTTACTGGGTGCGTTGGAGCGGCTTATCGCCAAGAAGCGCGACCTCAAACAGGCCGCGATGCAACAACTCCTCACCGGCCAAACCCGCCTCCCCGGTTTCCATGGCAAGTGGGAGATGAAGCGGATTGGCGACATTGCACCATTGCAACGTGGCTTTGACTTACCCAATCCGAGCCTCCGGCCTGGACCTTATCCTGTTGTGTATTCCAATGGGGTGATGAACCACCACGCTCAAGCCCAAGTGCAGGGGCCTGGAGTGGTTACAGGGCGTTCCGGCACCATTGGGAACGTGACGTTTGTTGATGGTCCTTTCTGGCCGCACAACACCGCACTTTGGGTTACTTCTTTCAGGGGCAACGATCCTCGCTATGTGTTCTACCTTTACACGGAAATTAACTTCGAACGGTTCGCTACTGGATCAGGGGTTCCAACGCTGAACCGAAATGACGTGCATTCATTCGAGGTTGCAATACCCCCCTGTCTTGAACAAACCGCCATCGCCGCCGTGCTGTCCGATATCGACGCCGAACTGGCTACGCTGGAGCAGCGCCTAACCAAAACCCGCACCCTCAAGCAAGGCATGATGCAAGAACTGCTAACCGGAAGAACCCGACTGCTATGACCAACCTGAGCATGGAAGCGCCTCAACCGCTGCAGGCTACTGAACTGTCCAGCAAGATCATCAGCGTTTACGAACTGCTCATGGACTCTGCACTGGATATCCCACAATACCAGCGCCCCTACAAGTGGACCGGCAAGAACATCAACCAACTGTTCTCCGATATCGCCATCCACAAGGACAAGTCCGCCTACCGCTTGGGCACCATCGTGTTTCACCACGAAGCTGGGACCAAGAACATCGTCGATGGCCAGCAGCGCACTATCAGTCTGCTGCTGGCGGCCCGTGCGCTGATCCAGCGGAACAAAGAAGAGAAGCTCAAACGCAATGACCTGCAAGAGCGTCTGCTCAAGCTTGAGCGCGCGATGGTCAACCCCAGCTTTACCAGCGAAATTTCGCAGATGAACATCCACAGCAATTACCTTGAGGTGGCCCGCATCGTTTCCCGTGCGGACTTCACCGAGGCGCACATCGATTTCTTCCTGAACAAGTGTCAGGTCGTTGCCGTGGCGCTTAACGACGTATCGGAAGCCTTCCAGTTCTTCGACTCGCAGAATGCGCGGGGCCGGGATCTGGAGCCCCATGATCTGCTCAAGGCTTACCATTTGCGTGAGTTCAGCCCGCGTGACGAGCCATTGAAGGCGGCGACAGTGGCGCATTGGGAAAACAGTGACACCGAGGAGCTGGCTACACTGTTCTCGCAGTACCTGTACCGCATCCGCAATTGGTCGAAAGGGGTTTCGGCGCGTTACTTCAGCAAGGATGACGGCGACTTGTTCAAGGGCGTGAACATCGACACGGTGGCCAGCTACCCCTATGTGGAGCAGTTGCGCATCGCCCACCATTTTGTCGATCACTACAACGGGCAGTACGAGCGCAAGATCGATTCGCGCGAGCTTGGTTTTCCCTTCCATCTGGATCAGATCATCATCAATGGTCGGCGCTTTTTTGAGCTGATCAGCCACTATCAGGACAAGGTAGCGCGGATCTGCGCCGAGTCCTGGTATGGGCATGAACTGGTCGGTACGGCTGGGTTGGATGGTTTTGCACAAGAAATCATGAAAACCCTCAATAGCTACCCGGCAAGAACCCGCACCGGTGATTGTTACGTGCGTGCGATGTTCGATTGCCTGCTGATCTATTACATCGACAAGTTCGGCCACGCGGACATCTCCCGGGCCATCGAGAAGATTTTCATCTGGGCCTACAGCCTGCGCCTGCAGATGCAGGTGGTGCAGCTGGCCAGCATGGATAACTACGTGCTCAAGAACAACCTGTTCAGGCTGATCAAGGAAGCCACTCGCCCTGCTGACTTTATTAACTGCAGCCTGCGGGTATTTAGCGGCATCAATTCAACCAGGACTGATGAGATCGAGGCCCTGTTCAAGACGATGAAATATTATGAGTAGCGAAATCAGCCAGCTTTCCATCAAGGCGCTGCTCAGCGGTAATGTTGAGTACGTGATCCCGATGTATCAGCGTAATTACGCCTGGGAGGAAGGGGAGATCACGCAGCTGATTCAGGATGTGATCGACTACTTGCCGAAGGATGGCGGTGAAGCGCGCAATTACTACATTGGCACGCTGGTGGTGTATAAGCGCCCGGACAGCAAAACACCGGTGTTTGAAACCATTGACGGCCAACAGCGTCTGACGACTCTCTCGCTGCTGACGTCGTATCTGAAAAATACCCGGTTGGTCGATCTTGCCTGGTATTCGAACCTGAGTATCCACTTCGATAGCCGCGAGCATTCGCGCGCGACGTTTGCGGCCATCTTCGAAGGGAAATTTAACGACGACCCTGTCGAGGTGTTGGCTGAAAAGCAGATCAATACCGGCATCCTCAATGGCTATCGGCTTATCCAGAAAGTCTTGCCGCAAAAGCTGAAGGAAAAGGACGTTTCGCCTCAGCAGTTTGCCGACTACCTGTTTCGCTATGTGCAAATCATGCGGGTGAAAGTGCCGGCGGATACGGACCTGAACCATTACTTCGAGATCATGAATAATCGCGGTGAGCAGCTTGAAAAGCACGAGGTGCTCAAGGCGCGGATGATGGAGCAACTGCAAGACTGCGAGCAGAGTCAGAACTGCCTGCATGCTGTTTGGGAAGCCTGCGCCAACATGGAGCGCTATGTGCAAATGGGCTTCACGCCCGATCAGCGCAGCAGCCTCTTTGGTGAAAAGGATTGGGGGACTTTTGAGCTTGCAGACTTTGATGCACTTCGGGTTGCGCTGCACCGTACGCAAAAAACGACCACCAGGGAAGGCTGTGCGTTAACCCTTGATCAAATCATTGCCAAGGCACCGGTTGGAGACGAGCTGAAAGAGACAAGTGATGAGGCACCAGATCGCTTCAACACGGTGATCAACTTTCCGAACTTCCTGTTGCATGTACTGCGTGTCGCTACGCAAGCGGACATCCCTCTGGATGACAAACGCCTGCTCGATACCTTTGAAACCCATGTGCTCAAGGAGCCGGACCCTGTTGCGGCAGTGAAGCGTTTTACCTTTAGCCTGCTGCGCTGCAAGTATCTGTTTGACCAGTATGTGATCAAACGCGAGTTCATCAAAGGCGCGGATGGCTGGAGCCTTAAACGCTTCAAATGGAATGACGGGGGCAAGGCTGGCGGAGCGGGTCGCGGTAGTTATGTGAACACCTTCGGCGAAGAAGAAGGCAGCGAAGGCATCAACCGTCGCATCCTGATGCTGCTGTCGGCGTTTCATGTTTCCACGCCTACGCTGGTTTACAAGCATTGGCTGAATGCGGCGCTGCATTACCTGTTTCAGGCCAGGCAAGTTGAGGCTCAGGCCTATCTGCAGCACATGGAGTCGGTAGCCAAGGCATTTGTCTTTGACCGCTTTCTGGCTGCAGAGAAAGGTTTGGAATACTTTGCGATGATCTATACGAACCAGGGTGTCTGTCAGGCACGCCGCGAAAGCATTGCAGCAGCGGCGTTTGAGTCGCGGTTGAGGTTCGGCAATATCGAAAACAACCTGGTGTTCAACTTCCTGGACTATCTGCTTTGGCTTGAGCACGGGGCAAGCGAGCGGGTTAAATCCTACGAATTCACCTTCCGTAGTTCGGTGGAGCATTATTACCCGCAGCATCCATTGGACGGACAAGTTCAGCTCGACACTGACACGCTCAACTCGTTCGGTAATCTATGCCTGATCAGCCACAGCAAGAACTCTCGCCTGAGCAATTTCATGCCTTCGGCGAAGAGCGAGTTTTATCTGAAAAACTCCATCGATAGCGTTAAACAGTACTTGATGATGGAGACTAAGCCTTGGGATGACATCGCCATACGCGAGCATTTCAAGCAAATGAATCACGTGTTGCTCAACAGTCTCGCCAGCCAACACGAAACCGAGTAAACCTGCAGGATGCACCTTATGACTCAACAACCTCGCTCCGAACGCCGCACCCAGAATCGTGTTCTGGCCTTGTTTACAGACAAGACGCAGCCTGATTGTCTCGGCTACGACTACCTGGGCGAGTGGAGCAAGCGTGGGCAAAACCGCAACATTGAAGTCGAGCTGCTGCAGGCGAACCTGAAGCAGCGGGGCTACTCCGATGCGCAGATATCGGCGGCGTTGCAAAAGTTGATGGCCGCAGTTGATGCCACTGGTATCACCCTGTATCAGGCCAACTTGCGGACCTACCAGTTGCTGCGTTACGGCGTGCCGGTACAGGTCGCCGTTGGGCAGGCCCACGAAACGGTGCATTTGGTTGATTGGGAGCATCCTGAGGGCAATGACTTCGCCATTGCTGAGGAAGTGACCTTGCGCGGTGGCCATGAGCGCCGCCCTGATCTGGTGATTTACCTGAACGGTATCGCCATTGGCGTGATTGAGCTCAAGCGCAGTTCGGTGGAAGTGGCCGATGGCATTAACCAATTGATCACCAACCAGGAGGAAATCTTCAACAAAGGTTTCTTCAGTACGGTGCAGTTGGTCTTCGCTGGCAGTGACTCTCAGGGCTTGCGATACGGCACGGCGACTACTCGCGCCGAGTTTTTTGTCGAGTGGAAGGCTTCGGCGGCAAAACCAGAGTCAGACGAGCTGAACACTCAGCGCGAGATGCCTGCCCGCTATGACGTGATACCTGGTGCAGACGCGGCGCAGTCCGGTTATTTGCTGGATGGCCCCCTGGCGCAGATGTGCGAGAAGTCGCGTCTGCTCGACCTGATCCGCAACTTCATCATCTTCGATGCGGGCATCAAGAAAGTGCCGCGCCCGCATCAATACGCCGCAGTGAAGGCCGCGCAGGAGCGGGTTCGGCGGCAAGAGGGTGGGGTTATCTGGCATACCCAGGGCAGTGGCAAGAGCATTCTGATGGTGCTGATCGCCAAGTGGTTGCTTGAGCATGATCCTGATGCGCGCATTCTGGTCATCACGGATCGCGATGAGCTGGACAAGCAAATATCCGGGGTCATGCGCAATGCCGGGGTAATCGGCAAGGATTCGCCCTCGCCACGTATTACCTCTCGTGCCGATCTTGTGCAGAAGCTTTCCGCTACCTCGCCGCGCCTGCTCTGTGCGCTGTTGCACAAGTTTGAGCCAGATCTGAGCGTGCCGTCGCCGCCTATGCATGGGCGCTTCTATGTATTCGTGGATGAATGCCACCGCACCCAAGGCGGTGACATGAACAAGCAAATGAAGCAGTGGCTGGCCAATGCCCTGTTTATTGGCTTTACCGGTACACCGCTGCTGCGCAAGGACAAACAGACTACGCGCGATGTGTTCGGCACCTACATCCACACCTACAAATTCCACGAAGCCGTGGCGGATAAGGTGGTGCTGGACCTCAAGTACGAAGCGCGCGACGTACCGCAGCGGTTGACCTCGCAAAAGGCCATCGATGCCTGGTTCGAGCAGAAAACCAAAACATTGAACAACTACCAGAAGTCGATCTTGCGCAAGCGCTGGGCGACTATGGAAGCGCTTATGAGCGCCGGTGAGCGCAAGCAGCGCATCATCGCCAGTATCATTGAGGACTTCAGCCTGAAGCCACGGCTGAACAACGACCGGGGTACCGCCATTCTGGTGGCAGCCAGCATCTACGATGCCTGTCATTACTTCCGTTTGTTTGAGACCACCTCGTTCGGCCCTTACTGCGGCATCATCACGTCCTACGAGCCGAACCACAACTCGATCTCCCGCGAGCCGGCACAAAGCGATGAGCGTTACAAGTTCGATACCTACACGCAGTACGTGCTGAAGCCGGGCCAGACCACCACTGCTTATGAAGAAGAGACCAAACGTCGCTTCATTGAAGAACCGGCCAACCTGAAGCTACTCATCGTGGTCAGCAAACTGCTGACTGGCTTCGATGCGCCCAGTTGCTCCTACATCTACCTGGATAACGAGCTGCGGGACCATAACCTGTTCCAGGCTATTTGCCGCACCAACCGGCTCGACGGTGATGACAAGGACTTTGGCTATATCGTCGACTTCAAAGAGCTGTTCGGCGACGTGCAAGACGCCATTTCGGTGTACACCTCTGACGAGCTGGATGTCGACGCAGGCAGCGGGGGCAGCAACAACGTTGAGCTGAAGAATTGGCTGGTCGAGGGCAAGAAGCAGCTGGACGCTGCCCGTGAGGCATTGAGTTATTTGTGCGCCCCCGTGGTTCCGCCGCGTGAGGTTGAACAGTTTATCCACTACTTCTGTGGTGCCGCCGCTAACGCCAATGCGCTGGATGAGACCGAAGCACTGCGGGTGTCCTTCTATAAGATGGTGGCTTCATTTGTGCGGGCGTTTGCCGACTTGGCGCAGAACCTGACCGAAGCCGGTTACACGGCTACTGAAGCCGGCAGGCTGCAGACTGAAGTGCAGTTCTATGCTGACCTGCGTGAGGCGATAAAGAAACATTCCGGCGAAGAGTTGGATATCAAGCCATTCGAATCGGACATGCGGCATCTGCTCAATACCTATATTCAGGCAGACCCTGCCGACCCGATGAGCACGGTCGATAATTTCTCGCTGGTTGAGCTGATCGTTCAGACTGGCGTTCACGATGCCATCGCCAAAAAGCTCAACGCCAAGGGCACGCTTTCCAAGGGTGCGATTGCCGAAGGCATTATCAACAACGTGCGCAAGACCATTATTCGTGAGCAATTGACGGATCCGAAGTTCTACGAGGGTATGTCGCAGTTGCTTGAGGATCTGATCAAACAGAGTCGTGAAGATGCTGCCGCTTACGAGGAGTTTTTGCGCAAGGCTGAGGCGCTGGTCAAGCAGCTGGCACAGAAGGGACCAGGAAGCTCTCCAGCTGCACTTAACGGCCACCGGGAAGCCACTGTACTGTTCAACAACCTCGACAGCATTGCAACGACCACCTTCCAGTGCCCGAAAGACGAAGGGGCAAAAGTGAAACTGGCTCTGGATCTTGATTTAGCCATGCGCGGTTCGGCACCGGCATCCTGGCGAGGAGACCCTGCACGGGAAGCGCAGGTTCTTAATGCGCTGTTCCCTCTGATGGGACGTGACCGTGTAGCGACTTCGGCAATATTCGAAATTATCAAGAACCAACCGGGCTATTGATGAACGAGATTATTGAGCTGGGCGATATTTCAATTTCAGTGACCAGGAAAGACATCAAGAATGTCCACCTGAGCGTCCACCCGCCGGAGGGGCGGGTAACGTTAGTCGCCCCAACAAACACACGGCTTGAGGTTGCTCGGGCATATGCTATTTCCAGGCTGGGCTGGATTCGCGAGCAGCAGAGCAAACTGGAAACGCAGGCACGTGAGGCACCACGTCAGTTTGTGGAAAGAGAAAGCCACTATGTTTGGGGGCGACGTTACCTGATGGTGGTTAACCACCGGGACGCCAAGCCATCGGTGGTGCTCGACCACAAACGCATCACCTTAACTGTTCGCCCTGGCAGCGATGCGCATAAGCGCGCCGAAGTTATACATGAATGGCAGAAGCTGCAACTGCACGCCGTGGTGCCAGTGTTGATCAGGAAGTGGGAGCGCAAGCTGAAGGTTAAGGTGGCTGGTTATTACCTGCAGCGAATGAAAACAAAATGGGGTAGCTGTAACCATCAAGCAGGGAACATTCGACTGAACACCGAGTTGGTGAAGAAGCCGAAAGACCTGCTTGAGTACGTGATCGTCCACGAGATGGTTCACCTGCTTGAGCCCACCCACAATGAGCGCTTTATCTCCATCCTCGGGGAGCATTTCCCAACCTGGCGCGAGGCTCGCGCCGAGCTGAATGAGTTGCCGCTGGCTGCTGAGGTTTGGAAAGAGTGAGGCTGTACTAGCCCGATTGTAAGTGCGACTGGTGGGCTAGGCTTGGACTCGTCGAGTATCACATCAGCAGCTCTCGGGCTCTCCCTAATCGCTTCCAAAGCAATATCGCTGTGAGTCGGTAGTAATACCGGGTGGCGTCGGTATTGTGTTTCAGGTGCTGAGTGAGAAACCAGCGCAAATGCTTGAGCTGCCAGGTCCAAGGATTATCTCGCTGCCATCGCTGTTGAATGGCAGCTTGCATGATTCGGGCTTGCCGTAGGTGTCGTTGCTGGGTGGCCTTCGAGCCAGTCAGTACGCCGCTCAGGAACAGCGCCATATCGAAGGGCTTGGTCACGTTCGACCTCCAATGTAGGCCGAAACCACATCGATCCGGTTATGCCCAAGCTCAAGGCTGATCTGTTGGCGCGCCAGTCGATCAAGATCGCGGTCAATGCGATAGCAGTGGCCACGATTGACCGGGGCGGCATGGCCCGTGAGCTGCTCGTAACGCTCGCAAGCGTAGGCCGCTCGCAGTTCATGAAAACCCTTCAGTCCGTGTTCATGCAGCGTTTCGCGGGCAGGGAGCACGGTCTGTTGCAGGAATACGGCGTAGCTCTCGTCTCGGGCCAGCAAGTTGCGGCTGCCGGTCGGCGAGGCATGACGAGCAAACTGCAGCGCCGCTTTCACCTCTTCATTGGACACGATCCATCGCGGTGCGGAAGCGCCTGAGCGGCCGCCTTTGGTGCCGTCTTGGATATTGATGCGGCCTAAGTGTTCGGCTTCGCGGTACAAGCGTGGCAGGTCAGCCAAAATCGCTTCGCGCAGGCGCATGCCGGTTACTCGGGCCAATAGGATAATCGCGGCCACCCGCTCATGTTTCCGTTCGCCAAGCGCCTCGAGTACTCGCCGCACCTGTTGATGGTCTTGGCCATCCGGCGCGCGGGTGCGTACGCTCGAGCGCTGCTGGCCTAACGCTTGACTCGGACTGGCGATCCTCACGTCCTGATCACCGCGCAGCGCGGCGAGGGTGCGGTTGACACTGCTCAGACGGTTCTGCGCGGTGGCGATGCAGAGTTCGCCTTGCTGGATCTGCTGGCGCAGATACGCAGCGTAGTCTTGCAGCGTCCGGTGATCGATCCGGCGCGCATCGTTGTAACCGGGGCCGTCATCTGACCGACACCAACGCACAAACGCTTGCCAGCGATCGCTATGCGCTCTGACTGTTGCGAAGTGGCCACCGGCAAACAGATCCCTGAGCGCTTGTGGGCCGGCGTAGCTCATCTGGCGGCCATAGCCAAAGTTGCGACCATCACGCCGACCGACCAGTGCCATCGTCATCACCGTTTCCGTTTGTTTGCAGAAAGAGCAGCAGGGCTTTCCAGTGGGGGCTGAGCCTGTCCACCTGCTGCCAGTGTGTCGGGCGGATCAGGAGGGCGTTCTCCTGGCGTTCCAGCAGTGCCCCTTCCTCACGCAGTTGCTCGATCAGCAGGGCGATGTCGGCGGGGGCAATAGGTGGTGTGGCGACAGCGGCGACAGTGGCGACAACCCGCGTCATTCCTGGCCTGGCGCGTGGCGACAAGGTGGCGACAGAAGCGGCGACACTCCGTGTTTCTGATTGCGAGTGATGTTGCGCCTGGTAGCAGCGCACCGCGTCATTGAGGCGAAACATGGCGGACCTCGAAAGTTTTGGCATCGCGACTGTTCAGCCAGTTATGCGTGATCAGCTCGACGAGCAGTGTTGCGGTGTGATGGCTGCTCTTGCGTGCAAAACGAGGGCCGTTGCGATTGAGATCGCGGATAGTGAATTGGGTCCAACCTTTTTGCGTCAACCAGCGCAGCAGTCGATCCGCTTCCTCACGTAAAGTGTTGATTGGCTCTTGTTCGGTCAGGCGTTGGATCTCCGCCAGGTAGTAATCCATCAGCGTTGAGGCGCGTTGAATATGGGCCTCACTCACTACGCTCGCATCTTCAATTACCGCGAGTACACCGGCGATGCGCAGCACATTGGCCGCCGCTTTTCCTGCGACGGATTGGACGCCCGCCAGCTCACCGAATTCGCCGGACTGGCATTCGATGGTGTCGTGAATATCAATCCAGGCAGTGCGAGCGCTGGGCGTCAGTTCCAGCCTAGCGAGGTGAAGTGAACCGTCTTTGTGTAGCGACAATGGCTTATCCAGCAGGGCGGTGATGCGCATTTGGTAGCGCTGGACCTTGGCATCTCGTGTCAAGTCGACTGCCTTGTACAAACGCCGACCGACCAGGCGTTCGGGCCAGCTGATTAGGCAGCGGCCCAAGATGCCTTGGCCATTGATCGCCGGGTCTTTGAGTAGCTGGTTGGCCAAATAAGGCTGTAGCATCAAATGCAGGCTGAGGCGGCGATCATAGGCTCGCAGGCTTTCCCCGGCCATGGAGCGAGCCCGGTCGATCGGACTGCCATCCCACAGACTAGACAAGGTGGTAATCGCCTTGAGCAGATTCTCTTTGCTCATGGTGCTGCCACCCAAGAACTGGCCACCTTCATCATTGAACAAGCCCATGCTGGGCAAACCATGGCACAGGCTTTTGATCAGGGCCTCAATGGTGGGTTCGGCAATGATCAGCCTCGGCGGGACTGGCTCAGATAGTTCGCTGCCTTCCGGATCCGCATGTTTCTTTGAGGTTTTTGGTTTGGCCATGGTGCTGGTAGCGGCGCGATATGCTTTGAGCTTTTCCGCATACATGGTCCACTGCTGTCGTTCCCAGTCGCGTGCCGTCTTCAGTGCCAGATGATCCACCGCGCTTTTGCGATCACCCGAAGACGCCACCGTCAGCAGGTAAAGGGACAGCGGATAAGTTCGGCCGTCGAGTTGGATATTGGCATGACCCTGGCTTACCAGAGCAGCGCTTGCCAGCACCGATTGTGCAGCCATGGCGCGGGGCACGCCGATCACCTCGGCCAAGCGTTCGACCGCGGGGCCCAACAGATCCCCGAGTGCTTCGACCGGGTAGGGCAGTGGCGCTTGCTGGTATTCCAGCAAGGGTTGTGGGGGCTCGAACGCTTCGCACAGTTGCATCGCTATTCTCCTGAGATGATCAACTTTGTCCTCACTCATCCCGCCACGGTTGTTGAGTGTTATCAGGGATCAAGGCCCCTGCGACCTGTGAGGTTTGTCCACTAACGCGGGACTGACGGCTCCTTACGGCCGGGAGCTTGGGCATCTCATGATCTGGCCTCCTGAACACTTCCGTAGAAGTGGGCGGGTGGAGGCTGCACTGGCTGACGAGACCGGCACCGCGAGATCCTGAGTCAGGTGAAGGCAGTGATGCGATGACCGGGGCATGCCTGACTGTCAGCCAGGTGCAGTCCATTCCTTGGTCTGCGGCACCATCATCTGCAGCGCTGTTGCTGGTGATAGCGGCGTTTGTCACGCCGATTGTCACGAGGGGAATTGCCGCAAAGCCATGTGCGATGAGGGCTGCAGCAGTGGTAGGAGCGCCCGTCTCTTTTCTGGAAAAAGAGACGGGCGAACGGTTGGCGCAAAACGTTGGCCGAGCAGGTTCGTTGCTGCAGGGCTAAAGGGTTAGCGGGCAGCCGCACTAGGCGGATTGTTTAGAGGGCGTCCATCATTCTGGCGAATGACCGTGCGAGCCTCCGGGCGCGAATCGCACTTTGGGATGAACCACCGGGTTAGCGGCATGACCTTGAAGGCTCTGGTCATCTGGGTTGCTGCCTAAGGCAGCGCTTTGAACCTTCGTTCTACCGGTCACCGCGGCACGGGTCAATTGGTAAGGGGCACATGGAAATGCGCCAGATTCCTCCTCTGGCGTGCTTTGGAGGTCGGTGGCTGTCAGTGGCAAAGTGGCCGTTTGTCGCTTTTCTAGTGTTAGCCCGTGAGCATGGGGATGCGAAGCCTCCCCATGCTCACGGGCTTAGCCGGAGAAGCTATAATCGAGGCGAATTGGCGACTGTCGCCATCCGCTCATACGACAAGGATGTAGATGGCACGCGGTCTGTCGCCAGTGTCGCCGTTGTCGCCGTCCTATCGGATGGGTACTACGTTCCGATCCCTAGCCACATTCATCGCGCTGGCCGAGAGATTGCCGGTCGACGCCTTCAGAATGTAATCGCTCCACCAAGCCATCATCGGCCGCCGTCGCTCGATGTAGTCGGCTCGGTTGTAGGCACTGCGCACCTCATCCTTGTCGACGTGCGCCAACGCCACTTCGATGAGTTCCGGGTCCCACCCATGTTCATTCAATATGGTGCTGGCCATCGAGCGCATGCCGTGGCTGACCAAGCGGTCCTGGAAACCCATGCGTTTCAACGCCATGTTGGCGGTCTGGCTATTGGCATGAGTACGAGGGTTTCGGTCTGCCGGGAAGACGTATTCCCGATGACCACTGTGGGACTTCAGTATCTCCAGCAATGACATGGCTTGATCGCTCAACGGGATGCTGTGCGGGCGGCGCTTCTTCATCCGCTCCGGCGGGATGGTCCAGACACGCCTTTCAAAATCGATGTCTGCCCAACGAGTAGTCGCCGCCTCGGCTGGGCGAGTCATGGTGTGCAACTGCCATTCGATTAGACAGCGGGTAGTGCGCTTGATACTGGCGTTCGCTATTTCCAGCATTAGTTCAGGAAGCTCCTCGGGTGGTAGCGCCGCCATGTTTTCTTTCTTCGGTTTCTTGAATACCGCCCGAATCCCGCTTAGCGGGTTCGCGAAAATCATTCCCGAATTGACCCCGTAGGTCATGATCTCGTTGAGGCGCTGGCTAAGCCGCTTCACGGTTTCCAAGCTGCCTTTGGCTTCGATGGGCCGAAAAATCTTTATCACCATCGGTGCGCTGACTTCCGAGATCGGAGTCGATTTCATGCTCGGAAAAACGTGCAGCGTGAGTGAGCGCCAGATGTCCTCGGCATAGGCCGGCGTGACCGAGTCCTTTTTCAGCTCGAACCAGGCGCTAGCTACTTTCTCGAACGTATGTTCCGTCTCGGCTAGCTTGGCCTGCGCGAGATCATTGCGCTGAGCTTTGGGATCGATCCCCTGCGCAAGTACTTCCCTAGCCTCAACCGCTTTCCGCCGAGCTTGCGCCAGAGAGACCTCGGGATAGGAGCCGAGCGCCATGTTGATTCGATTCTTGGTGACCGGATGCCTGTAGTTGAAATTCCACTGCATCGAGCGGTTGACCCGGACTCGGAGCTGGAGGCCGTCGCCATCCGTGAGGACGTAGTCCTTGTCTTTGGGCTTGACCGCCTTGAGCTGGCGGTCGGAGAGGCGAGCTGTTTGAGCGCACATGGGAGGAGCTCCATGACACCTTTTGGTATTCCCAAGATTAGTCGCAGGTAGGCTGGAATACCACCGGGAATACCGGGATGGCTGGAACCCAAAAAACCATTGTGGCCCTCAAAAGAGCTACAAACCCTTGATTTCACTGGATTACAGGCACAAAAAAAGACGTCCGTGGACGTCTTTGTTTGATCATTTGGTGGAGCCGGGGGGATTTGAACCCCCGTCCGCCAGTACTCCGCTGTCGGTACTACATGCGTAGCCGTGTCTATTAAGTTAACCCTCAGCGACCCGACGGGCAGGGTGCTTTGGGCGAGTTGTGTAAGTTTTAGCCGCTTCGTCCACAACGTACTGCACGGCGATTCTGTTCTATATGACAATCACTTTGGGTTTACAGACATCCCCTGATGATTGCTGGACCCGAAGGTACCAGAAGGGAAGGGCTAAGGCTGCTTACGCAGCGAGAGCGTATTCCCCGTAGGTTTCGTCATTGGCAACTATAAGAAGTTGCAACAGTGGATTTACGAGTTCTGTTACCAACTCGGCATGCACCTAAAGTTTCGCGACCGGCGTCGAATCCTAAACGGCCCCGTGCCTGTTGCTCTGTGAATCAAAATGAGCAGCAAGCCTGCGCAGTGTACGCCAACGTGGCTCAGAAGGCCACCCGATGCTTGGCGCGAGTGATCATGGGTCGGGATCTTTGCTCAGTTTGCCAGCGACAATGCCTGGGTGGCCTCGGTGACGCATTTTTTGTCGTCCCCGGCAGCTTTTGAAGCTTCGGCGCTGGCCAGCAGTCTTTTGATCTCCATTGTGGTGTTGTCAGGGCTCGCCGGCAGTGCATTCACTTTGGCTTTGAGCTGTTGCAGCTTGCTCGTACACAGGTCGTTGTCCGCTGCAAATACGGGAGAAGCCAACAGTGCGGCAGACATGAGCAAACCAGCGATCGCGGTACGTTTCATGGGTATTTCCTTGTACGGGTAGTCTTGGTGCTGCCATAGGGGCGGGGGGCTCGGCCGAGGTCGAAAAACAAGCCACGATTGATCGGCCCTAACTAAAAGACTACGACGCTGCGCAAGAATTCGCTTTTCACCCAAAGGCTATGGAAAAAAGGTCCATGCATGCCCAAACCCCAGAAGCAACAAAACCCGCATTTGGCGGGTTTTGGTTTATTTCGCGTTGGGTGGAGCCATCCTGAGCGCTCCCTGGCCTGTTGCTCTGTGAATCTTGATGAGCAACAAGCCTGCGAGTTGAACGCCAGTAAAGCCCACCCGAAGGTTGGCATTGTGCCGGGTTACTTCCCGCCTTTGTTCGCGTCCTTGATTTGCTTGATCGTTTGTTCTGTCTCGGCGATGCAATCGTCAGTCCCTTCCTTGGTGCCTTTTGCCTGATCGGCTTTGGCTTGCTTGACGCTGTCCATTACCTGATCAGACATTTCTGGAGGAGTCTGTGCCCTGGCATTTTCGATGGTTTTAATGTTGACCGCACAGAGGTCTTCAGCGGCAAACGAGGGGGACGCCATCAGCGAGACAGTAACGAACAGACCTAACAGTACAGAACGTTTCATGAGTATCTCCTTGAACTGAGGGTCCAGGCATTTGCTGGCCATCAGAACGGGCTGCCGAGGTTGGGTAAGGCCCGGCAATGTCCGGGCTTAACCAGTGGACTACGACGTTTCGTCAGGGTTCTATTTTTCTTCAGATGCCCCTCGGCTGTGTGACCCGATCCACCAGATAGACCAGCCCGTGGTAGTCGATTCCGCCATGTTGCGTCAGACCGATCTCACAGGTGCGGCTGGTCGAAATCCCCTCGCTGCACTGTTGCACCGCGTCCTTGAGCGTACGCAGCGAATGGGCATTCAGCTCCGGCGTGGTGAAGCCCTTGTCGCCGGCAAATCCACAGCAGTGAATGCCTTCGGGAATGACCACGTTTTTGCTGCACTTGCGCGCCAGATCAATCAGCGCCTGGCTTTCCCCGAGGTGCTGAGTGCTGCACGTGACGTGCACGGCGATGGGCGCTTCCTGCGGGGTGAAGTCGAGACGATCCATCAAATGCGTACGGATGAAACGCACCGGGTCGTACAGGTCCAGTCGAACATCTCCCAGGTCCTGAACCAGTCGCAAGGTACAGGGGCTGGTGTCGCAGTAGATCGGATCGAGCCCGCCACGGCTGGCGTGCAGTAATGCGCCAATCAGTTCCTGGCGCTTGTGTTCGGCCTGTTCGGCGTAGCCCTTGGAGGCAAACGGCTGGCCGCAGCAGAGATTGTCCTGATTGTCCGGAAAGACTACCTGGTAACCGGCTTTTTCCAGCAGGCCACGGGTTTTGTCGTACAGCGACATTTGCTCTTTATCACCGGCCGCCGGGCCCATGACCCGTGAGACGCAAGCTGCCAGGTACACCACGCGAGGGCGCTCGTCCGACACGATCGGGCTGAAGCGAATGGCTTTTTCTGGCTGCGGCATGGCGTTGGTCCATTGTGGGACCTGGCCTTTGGACAACTTCGTCAGCGTTGCCGAAAGCTTCGCCAGACGTGGCGCCCCCAGCAGCATCCGCGCGCCATTGGCCACATGCAGGGTGAAACGGGCGCCTTGCAGCGCGGTGGCGAAATTGCCTTCCAGCCAATTGGCAGTTTTCGTATGCGTCGCCTTACGGCCGCGAAGCTTTTTCACCAGCTCGCCAGTGTTGATTCCTACAGGGCAACGCTGTGCGCACAACCCGGTGGCGGCGCAGGTGTCGATGCCTTGGTATTCGTAAGCGGCTTCGAGTTCCGTGGTGTCCACGCCGGCGCGTTTTTTTGCCTGAATGTCTCGCCAGATCACGATGCGCTGGCGCGGGCTCAGGGTCAGGCCTTTCGACGGGCAGACCGGCTCACAAAAACCGCACTCGATGCACTTATCCACAATCTCGTCGGCGGCCGGCAACGGCTTCAGGTGTTTGAGGTGAATCTGCGGATCGTCGCTGAGCACCACATCCGGATTGAGAATGCCGTTGGGGTCGAGCAGGCGCTTGAGCTGCCACATCAACTGGTAGGCATCGCTGCCCCATTCCAGTTCCACGAACGGCGCCATGTTGCGACCGGTGCCGTGCTCGGCTTTCAGCGAACCGCCGAATTCCACCGCGACCAACTGCGCCACGTCGTCCATGAACGCTTGGTAGCGTGCGACTTCTTCCGGGTTGTTGAAGCCTTGGGTGAAGACGAAGTGCAGATTACCTTCCAGCGCGTGCCCGAAAAGGATCGCTTCGTCGTAGTGATGCTTGTCGAACAACTCGATCAGACGATTCACGCCGATGGCCAGTTGTTCTACCGGGAAGGTCACGTCTTCGATGATCACCGTGGTGCCGGTTTTGCGCACCGCGCCGACGGCGGGGAAGGTGTCCTTGCGAATGGCCCAGAGGCGGGCGTTCTCGATTGGGTCTTCGGTGAAGTCGACCTGTTTTTCCACTGGGAACGAAGTCAGCGACGCCATGATTTGCGCCAGTTGCTCGTGCAGCAAAGTCGACGACGCGGCGCGAGATTCGATCAGCAGCGCGCAGGCATTGTTCGACAGGTGCTGTACGAAATCCGGCATGCCGGGTTTGTTCTGTACTGAACGCAGACTGCGACGGTCTAGCAGTTCCACGGCCGACACCGGTTGGCTTTTCAGTACGGTGACGGCGTTGCAGCAGGTCTCCACATCCGGGAACACGATCAGCGCCGACGCCTTGTTCGGGTGGTCGATCACCGTGTCGTAGGTCACGGCGCTGATGAACCCCAGCGTGCCTTCGGAACCCACCAGCAAGTGGCTCAAGATATCCACAGGCTCGTCGTAATCCACCAGGGCGTTGAGTGACAGGCCGGTGGTATTTTTCAGACGGTATTTGTGGCGGATTTTTGCAGCCAATTCGGAATTGGCGCGGGTCTCGCGGCCCAGTGTCGCTAAACGTTCAAGCAGCGCTGCGTGGCTCTCACGAAACGCCGCGACACTCGCCGCATCTTCGGTGTCGAGACGGCTGCCGTCGGCGAGCACCAGGCGAATGCCGGCCAGCGTGTGATAGGTATTTTGCGCCGTGCCGCAGCACATGCCGCTGGCGTTATTGGCGACGATACCGCCGATTTTGCAGGCGTTGATCGAGGCCGGGTCGGGACCGATCTTGCGTCCGAACGGCGCCAGCCACGCGTTGGCCTGCGCGCCGATGACGCCCGGCTGCAGACGGATTTGCGTGCCGTGGCCGCGGATCTCGCGTCCGTTCCAGTTATCCCCAAGCACGATCAGCACCGAATCGCTGATGGCCTGGCCGGACAGGCTGGTGCCGGCGGCGCGGAAGGTCACCGGAACCTGATCCCGTTGCGCCAGTTTCAGCAGCGCCACCACTTCATCTTCAGACTCGACGCGGATCACCAGTTGCGGAATCAACCGGTAGAAACTGGCATCGGTGCCGAACGCCAATGTCGACAGCGGGTCGTCGAACCGTCGTTCTTGAGGTATCAGTTGCTGCGCATCTCGCAGGAAAGTCGCCGGTAGAGTCATTGGTCCTCCAGGATCAAAACCACCAGGTCTTTCGGGCCGTGGGCACCGTAAGCCAGGACTTGTTCGATGTCGGCCGTTTTCGACGGGCCGGACACCAGCAGCGCGTTGGTCGGCATGCCGTGAGCCCAGTTGAACTCCTGCTGCACCTGATAGAAGTTGTCACGGATTTCACTGGCCTTGAGCAGGGCGAAATGTACGGGGGGCACCAGGCTCATCAAGCGCGGTTCTTCCCGCGTCGGCCAGAGAATCAGACTACCTGTGGCGGCGATTGCGCCGAGGGTGGTGGTCAGGCTGGCCGGTGTGTCGTTGAACAGCTCGGCTTTCCATTCTTCCACCGGGCGGTCGTAGGCTTGTAGCGTCGGCAAGCCAGGATTTTTCGCCCAGTGCTGAGTGACACGTTGACCGTGCGGCGTCGTCGGCGCGATCAACAGGCTCGGCAACTGACGATCCCGCAGCAACTGAGCAAGCAACGAAGGCCAGGCTTCGCCGGACGTCAGATGGATTTCCGTGTGCACCGCTTCCATCAGTTTGCGCAGCTGCGGAATGCGTTGTTCGGGTGCGTAGGTGTACGGCGCTGTCACCAGTTCGACGTCGAACTCGTCAGGCACGGGCGTGGTGCCGGTCAGACTTTTCCGTAACTTGGCGAGGATGTTTTGCTTGGCGCTCATCAGCGGTCTCCCTGTTTGGCCAGATGCTCGCGGGCCATATCGTGCAGTGAGCGGGCAGCCGGTTTTGGGGCGCTGTGGTTTTGCGTCCAGGGGCCGACGTTGCTCGGTGCGAGGGCACGCAGACGCGTGGCGACAAAGCCGAACAGTCGATACAGCGTCGGCGAGCTGTTGAGTTTCGCCCAGGCATTCCAGATAAAACGCTCCTTGCGCGAATACTTGCTGCCCTGGCCGCGCATCACTTGATGCGGGCTGTCCGGGGCTTTGACGTTCTCTTCCCGCAGGCGTCGCAGTAGGGAAGGGATAGGAATTTTTACCGGACAGACTTCGCCGCAAGCACCACACAGCGACGACGCACTCGGATGATCCGGGACATTCGCCAGGCCGACCATGTGCGGCGTGATGATTTTTCCGATAGGCCCAGGGTAAACCTCCCCATAGGCGTGGCCGCCGATTCGAGTGTAGACCGGGCAATGATTCATACAGGCGCCGCAGCGAATGCAGTTCAGGGTCTGGCGCAATTCACTGTCGGCAAAGGCCTGGCTGCGACCGTTGTCCAGCAGCACAAGGTGCACTTCCTGCGGGCCATCGAGTTCATCGGCCTTGCGTGGGCCGGAGATCATATTGACGTAGGTAGTGATCGGCTGGCCGAGGGCCGAGCGGGTCAACAGTGACACCAGCGGCACCACGTCACGCAGGTTTTCCACGACTTTTTCGATGCCGGTAACGGCGATGTGTACCGGTGGCACCGTGGTGGTCATGCGGCCGTTGCCTTCGTTCTCCACCAGCAGCAAGGTGCCGGTTTCGGCCACGGCGAAGTTGACGCCGGAGACGCCGATGTCCGCTTCGAAGAATTTCTGCCGCAAGACTTTGCGACCGATCTGAATGAGTTGGTCAACGTCCTTGGTGTATTCCACGCCAAGTTTGTCATGGAACAAGGACGCGACCTGACCGGCATTCTTGTGGATCGCCGGCATAATAATGTGTGAAGGCTTCTCGTGGTCGAGCTGGACGATGTACTCGCCCATGTCCGATTCCAGGCATTCAATGCCCCGTTCAGCGAGGAAATGGTTCATCTCCATTTCTTCGCTGACCATCGATTTGCCCTTGATCACTTGCCGCCCCTCGTGAGCGCGGATGATCGAGAGGACGATGCCATTGGCTTCGTCCACCGTTTCCGCCCAGTGCACTGTCACACCGTTGCGGGTCAGGTTCTGTTCAAGTTGCTCAAGCAGGTCGGGCAACTTCGATAACGCACGGGCGCGGACAGCATTGCCCAGTGCTCGCAAATGTTCTCTTTCATGGGCATCGCTGAAGGACGCTGCCCGTTTTGTCATCAGAGAATCCATCGCAGTGCGAAAGTTGTTTCGCAGTTGCTTGTCACCCAATGCAGTGTGAGCACGGGTGCGGAAATCTTCTTCTACGGCAACCGTAGGAATAATCGCGGAAGCGTTCATTGAACACCTCCGGTGCGCTGCCAAAGGAAACTGGCCAGGTGTTGGCCGCGCAACGCTTCCTTCTGTTTCTCCAGCGAGCCGTTGATGTTCATCAGGCAACCGCAATCGGCACTGAGTACCTTGTGCGCACCGGATTCCTTCAACGCCCGGGTCTTGTCAGCCACCATCGCGCCGGAAATGTCTGGCATACGGACGCTGAAAGTCCCACCGAAGCCACAGCATTCACTTTCATGGCTATGGTCGACTCGCTCCACATTCCCCAACTGCGCCAACAACTCGCGGCCGTGCAAGTGGGTGTTCATCTCACGACGTGCCGAACACGATGTGTGCAATGCCACTTTGACCGGTTCGCCGCTGTCCTTGAGCTGCACTTTGCAGACAAACAACAGAAACTCGGCCAGCTCATACGTCCGGGCCGCCAGGGCCTGAACCTGTTTCAACGTTTGCGGCTCGTCCTTGAACAAGTCGGCATAGTGCTCGCGCAGCATGCCGGCGCACGATCCCGACGGCACCACCACCGGATACTCTCCAGCGAACAGCGCCAGTTGCGCGCGCGCCACGGTCCGGGCCTGGTCGGTGTAACCGGAGGTGTAGGCCGGTTGCCCGCAGCAGCTTTGCCCTTGCGGGTACTCGACACGAATGCCTTCGCGTTCCAGCAGGTGAATCGCATCCATCCCGGCTTCCGGGTAGAACAGATCAACCACGCAGGTCCCGAACAGGTAGACCCGTGCCGGTTTTTCGCTGGGATATTGCCGAGGCTTGGGCAGTGGCGGGGCGACGCGGGTCGCGTTCGGCACGGCGTTGTAAAAAAGCTCGCTCATCAGGCGTGTCTCCGGGTGGTCCCGGTTATCCGTCCGCTGAGGCTGCTGAATATAGAGAGAGATTCTTTCAGCAGCCTTACAGACCGGGTTGTGAATAGCTGACGCCGGAATCGTGGTCCGGCGTCGGTTTTTGCGTTTTTTCGTGTAGTACTTAGTGCACCAGCATGCCGGTGAACCAGTAGGCCTGAGCCAAGGTGATCAGGCCGACGATGGTTGCGAAGAACAGGCTGTGCTTGAGGGTGAAACGGAACAGGTCCGATTCCTTGCCGACCAGACCGGTCGCGGCGCAGGCCACGGCGATCGATTGTGGCGAGATCATCTTGCCGGTCACGCCGCCGCTGGTGTTTGCCGCCACCAACAAGGTGTCGTTGACGCCGATCTGGTGCGCGGTGGTCGCTTGCAACGAGCTGAACAGCGCGTTGGACGAGGTGTCGGAACCGGTCAGGAACACACCCAGCCAGCCGAGGAACGGCGAGAAGAACGGGAATGCCGCGCCGGTGCCTGCCAATACCAGTGCCATGGTCGACGACATGCCCGAGTAGTTGGTGACGAAGGCGAACGCCAGCACCATGCCGATGGACAGAATCGGCCAACGCAGCTCGTAGAATGTCTCTCTAAAAGTGGTCAGACCAGTTTTAATGTTGATCTTCAATACCAGCATCGAGATCAGTGCGGAGAAGAAAATCGCCGTGCCGGTCGCGGAAATCGGATCGAGTTTGAACACAGCCGGGATGGCGGTCGGAGCGGTCACGATTGGTGCGACCTTGATCACCATTTGGTCCAGGTGCGGAATGGCGAAGTTGAACACCCAGCCGTACATCGAGCCGCCAGCGGCGAACATCGCCTTGAACGGCTTCAGGGTCCAGATGGTGACCAGCACGGTGAGGATGAGGAACGGCGACCAGGCTTTGAAAATTTCACCGAGGCTGTAAGGCGAGGCCACGGTTGTGCGCGGCTGACCGAAGCCGCCGGCGCTGGCGGTCACAACGGAGGCCGAAACGGCACCGACGATGTGTTGGCCTGCGGCGCGTTTCGGCTGCCAGACTTTCAGGAACAGCGTCAGGGAGATCAGGCTGGCCAGGGCCGAGGTGATGTCCGGCAGTTCCGGGCCGATGAAGTTCGACGTGAAGTATTGGGTGATGGCGAAGCTCAAACCGGCCACCAGTGCTGCTGGCCAGGTTTCCCGCACGCCGCGCAGGCCGTCCATCATGAACACCAGCCAGAACGGCACGAACAGCGACAGCAGCGGCAGTTGGCGACCGGTCATGGCGCCGATCTTGAACGCGTCGATACCGGTCACTTGCCCGGCCACGATGATCGGGATCCCCAAGGCGCCGAAGGCCACTGGCGCGGTGTTGGCGATCAGGCACAGGCCTGCGGCGTACAGCGGGTTGAAGCCGAGTCCTACAAGGAGGGCGGCGGTAATCGCTACCGGTGCGCCGAAACCGGCTGCGCCTTCAAGGAATGCACCGAAGCAGAAGCCGATCAGCAGCACCTGCAAACGCTGGTCGTCGGTGATCGACAGGACGGAGCTGCGAATCACCTCGAACTGACCACTCTTGACCGTCAATTTGTAGAGGAACACGGCGGCGACGATGATCCACGCAATCGGCCATAGGCCGTAGGCGAAGCCATACCCGGCGGCGGCGAATGCCATATCGACCGGCATCTGGAACGCGAAGATGGCCACCGCAATGGACAAGGCCAGCGTGATGCTGCCGGCCACGTGCCCTTTGAGTCGGAACACGGCCAACGCCAGGAAGAAAAACACGATGGGGATAACGGCTGCGAGCGCGGAAAAGCCGAGGCTGCCGAGCGGGGTATAGAGCTGTTGCCAGGTTTGCATATGGGGTGGCCCCTAATTGTTGTTGGTCAGGCACTGATCAGCGTTCTTGGATAATTGGTAATACCAATTTACAATCGCTGTTCGCTAGGGTAAAAGCCTTGTAGGCGGCGTGTCAATTTGCCGCCCTAAAACTTTTGTCGAACACGTGCTGTGGCGTCTGCTTGATCCGCTCGTACAAATGCCGTCTGGTAGGTGCTGGCAAAGCGCCGATAGGCCAGAATAGAGAGCCCGGCGAGCCGTCGGGATCGTGGAGAATTGAGTTATGGGGTTTGATCAAATTCGTCAGCGCCGTTTGTCTGACGATATTGTCGAGCAGCTCGAGGGGATGATTCTCGAGGGCACGCTCAAGGCTGGTGAGCGCTTGCCGGCCGAGCGCGCATTGGCCGAGCAGTTCGGCGTGTCACGCCCTTCGTTGCGCGAAGCGATTCAGAAGCTGGCGGCCAAGGGCTTGCTGGTCAGTCGCCAGGGGGGCGGCAACTATGTGGTGGAGTCACTGGGCACGACCTTCAGTGACCCGCTGCTTCATCTGCTTGAAAGCAACCCCGAGGCCCAGCGCGATCTGCTGGAGTTTCGCCATACCCTGGAAGCGTCCTGCGCCTATTACGCAGCAATGCGGGCGACAGATGTCGATCGCGAGCGGCTGACCGCGGCCTTCAATGAATTGCAGGACTGCTACACCCGCCACGATGAAGTGAGTCGGGCGGAAGAGGGGGCGGCGGACGCGAAGTTTCACCTGGCAATCGCCGAAGCCAGTCACAACGCGGTGTTGCTGCACACCATTCGCGGGCTGTTCGATCTGCTCAAACGCAACGTGGTGACCAACATTGGCGGCATGTACAAACAGCGCACGGAAACCCGCGACATGCTGATCACGCAGCATCGGGAGTTGTACATGGCGATTATTGAGGGACGGGCGGAGCAGGCGCGGGAAGTTTCCAGTCGACACATTCTGTATGTACAGGAAGTGCTGGAAGAGGTGCGTCAGGAAGTGCAGCGCATGGCCCGGGCGGAGCGGCGCAAGGGGATGTAGTCAGTTGGTTTTGTATCGTTCGTGCGATTGCATTCGCGGGCAAGCCTCGCTCCTACAGGGTGACGTGTAGGAGCGAGGCTTGCCCGCGAAGAGGGCCTCAAGGCGAAAAATTACTCTTCCTTGCCCTTGTTGCGCACCGCTCGCTGCAACTCGCGACCGGCGTCGCGTTCGCGTTCGGTATCACGCTTGTCGTATTCCTTCTTGCCCTTGCCCAGAGCGATCTCGCACTTGACCATGTGCTTGCTCCAGTACCAGGACAGGCACACGCAGGCGTAACCCTTTTGCTGCACGGCGGCGGCCAGCTTTTCCAGCTCGCGGCGGTTGAGCAGCAATTTGCGGGTGCGCGTCGGATCGGCGATGACGTGCGTGCTGGCGGTCGTCAGGGGCGTAATGTGGCTGCCGAGCAGCCAGGCTTCGCCATCCTTGAGCAGCACGTAACTGTCGACCAGTTGCAGCTTGCTTGCCCGCAGACTTTTTACTTCCCAGCCGGCCAGGACCAGACCAGCCTCGAACCGATGTTCGATGAAGTAATCGTGTCGCGCCTTTTTATTCTGCGCGATGGTCCCTGTTGGGTGTTTCTTCTGTTTAGCCATAGGGGCGGCATTATAGGGAGTTGCACGCGAGTCGGCTACGGTGATGCTGCGTGCTTGAGCAGGTTGATTGAATCCCGGACAATGCGCCCTCTTTTTTCAATGCTTGGACGTGGTAACGATGTCGACAGACAAGGTTTCTGTCCACGGCAGTTGGGCTAGCCGCTGGGTCTTCATACTCGCCGCGACCGGTTCGGCCGTGGGCCTGGGTAGCATCTGGAAGTTCCCGTACATGGTCGGGGTCTACGGCGGCGGTGCCTTTGTATTGATGTTCCTGGCCTGTATCGCACTGATCGGCGTACCGGTCATGCTGGCTGAAACCCTGATCGGTCGCCGCGCCCGGCAAAGTCCGGCCAATGCCTTGAAGGTGCTGGCGCTGGAGGCCGGGCATTCGGGCAAGTGGTCCTGGGGCGCATTCGCCGGGATGATCACGGCGTTGCTGATCCTGTCTTTCTATAGTGTCGTCGGTGGTTGGTCGCTGGATTACATCATCGACATGGGGCGCGGCGACTTTCAGGGGGTAACGCCGGATCAGGTCGGTGCGTACTTTGGCAAGGTGATCGCCGATCCATGGCGCCTGACACTTTGGCATACGATTTTTATGCTGTTGTCCGCCGTCGTCATCGCCAGGGGCGTAGTCGCCGGCCTTGAGCGCAGCCTGCGCATCATGATGCCGCTGCTCTTTGTGATGGTTCTGGTGCTGCTGGGTTACAGCATGACCACCGGCCATTTCATGGAGGGCGTGCATTTCATGTTCGACTTCCATCCGGAAAAAGTCCTCGACGGCTTGCTGCCGGCCATGGGGCACGCGTTCTTTTCCCTGAGCGTGGGCGTTGGTTCGATCATGATTTATGGCGCCTACATGCCGAAACACTCGTCGATCTCCGGCACCGTGGTCGGTGTCGCGCTGCTCGATACCTTTGTTTCGCTGGTTGCGGGTCTGGCATTGTTTCCGATTGTGTTCGCCGCCGGCCTGAACCCGAGCGAAGGCCCTGGCCTGATGTTCGTCAGCCTGCCATTTGCCTTTGGCAACGTAGCGTTTGGCCAGTTGATGGGGGTAGTGTTCTTCGTCCTGGTCGCGATTGCAGCCTGGAGTTCGGCGATTTCACTGCTTGAACCGATGGTGGCTTACCTGGTTGAACGCACTAAAGTCAGCCGCGCGTGGGTGACTTTCTGGCTGGCGTTCACCTGCTGGTTCGTCGGTCTGGGCACGGTGTTTTCCTTCAATATCTGGAAGGAAGCCAAGTTTTTCGTGAACGAAGGCGGGATGTTTCATCTCTATCAATGGGGTGCGGCCGGCGGTCTGGATTTCTTTGGCGTGATCGATTTCTTTACCTCGCGGATCATGTTGCCACTCGGTGGTTTGTGTTTCGTGGTGTTTGCAGGATGGGTGATGGGGCGTGAAGCGGTGCGCGACGAGTTGTCGATCCGCAACCCCATGCTGTTCAATCTGTCCCTGTTTTTGATGCGCTATGTGGCGCCCATCGGCATTCTTGTAGTGTTTGCCGCCCAGCTGTGGAAGTGACGCTGACATGACGACACACATTCAACGTTCGGCTCTGCTGCCGTACCCGGCACAAGCGCTGTATGACCTGGTCAATGACGTGGCACGTTACCCGGAGTTTTTGCCGTGGTGCTCGTCGGCCGAAGTACTGGAAAACTCTCCCGAGTACATGCGCGCGAGCGTTGGCGTGGCCAAGGGTGGCCTCAGTCAGCATTTCGTGACGCGTAACACTCTGGTCCCCGGGCAATCGATCGAGATGAATCTCGAGGAAGGCCCATTCACCCAGTTGCATGGCATTTGGGTGTTCAAGGCGTTGACCGACAAGGCCTGCAAGATCAGCTTGGACCTGTCGTTCGATTACGCCGGGCCGATTGTTCGCGCGACCCTGGGGCCATTGTTCAATCAGGCGGCCAATACGCTGGTCGATGCGTTCTGCCAGCGCGCCAAACAGATACATGGTTAAGCCCGTGATCGAAATCGAGGTGGTGTATGCCGCCGTTGATCGACAGGTGCTCCGCTGTGTGACGGTGCCCGCAGGCACAACAGTGCGCGCAGCGCTGCTTGATTCGGGAATAGGCGAAGCGTTTCCAGAGCTGGATCTGGGCGAATGCCCTGTCGGGATTTTCGGCAAGGTGATCGCCGATCCGGACACACACCAGGTTCGGGCGGGGGATCGTATTGAGATCTATCGGCCTTTGCTGGCCGATCCGAAAGAGGTTCGCCGGTTGCGCGCGGCCAAGGCCGCCGAGGCAAAAGCCCGAAATCAGTGACCTGATTAAATGCCAGACAATAAAAAACCCGGACATTCCGGGTTTTTTATTGCGTCGCAAATTATTGCGGCGAAGTTTCCAGCGGTTCTGGCGTCGGGACTGGAACGGTTTCTACGCCGTCCACGTCCTTCTGGATCTGATCCAGCAACGAACCTGGCTTGACTGGTTTTTCCGGTTTCGGCTTCTCGGCGTTTTCAACAGGCGCGGTCACATTAGTGCCACTGTCCTTGCCGAGAATGGCTTCGTCCCGGCTCACGCCTGGCATGAAATCACCAGAGAGGCTGACAAGTTGGTCATTTGGGTTGAAGATAACGCTAATGCGTTCCTGTTGGCGTTCACCGCCACCGGGTTGCAGGCTGTACAGATAATCCCAGCGATCGGCATGGAACGTGTCGGTCAACAGGGGGTTGCCCATGATAAACCGTACTTGCTTACGGGTCATTCCCGGGCGTAACTGGTTTATCATGTCCTGCGTGACGACATTGCCCTGCTGGATGTCGATTTTGTAAACCCCGGGGAATGAACAACCGGCGAGTGCGAGCAGTCCCACAAAGGTGAAACTGGTTAGCAAGAGCTTGGTGTTTTGCATCGGTGGGCGACTTCCACTATCTTGGCTGGGACAACGTAAACGCCGATCATACCCGCATTAAGAGAAGCTGCGAAGCAGCATCGCGAGAAAGCTGACCATGGTTGAAAATAGCGAACTACGCAAAGCCGGTCTCAAAGTGACCCTTCCACGGGTCAAAATTCTGCAAATGCTCGATTCCGCCGAGCAACGCCACATGAGTGCCGAGGATGTTTACAAGGCGCTGATGGAGGCTGGTGAGGACGTCGGTCTGGCCACGGTTTACCGTGTACTGACTCAGTTCGAGGCAGCTGGCCTTGTGGTGCGGCACAACTTCGACGGAGGCCATGCGGTCTTCGAGCTGGATGACGGCAAGCATCACGACCATATGGTCAACGTCGAAACCAGCGAAGTGATCGAATTCTTCGACGAAGAAATCGAGCGCCTGCAGAAAGCCATCGTCGACAAGTACGGTTTCGAGATGGTCGATCACAATCTGGTGCTGTACGTGCGCAAGAAAAAGTAAGCATGTCGCGCGAATTTCACATTCGCGAAACGAACGAAGGCGACCCCAGGGTCGCCTTCGTGCTGTCTGCCGTTCTTAAATCTTTGCGGTAACGACCATTTTTTTCGCGTGCGCCAGGGATTCCTTGGTGAGGTCGATGCCGCCGAGCATCCGCGCGACTTCTTCAACGCGATCATTCTTGCTCAGTTTGGAGACGGCCGTGTGGGTCGCCTCTTCGCCACGCACCTTGTGCACAAACAGATGCTGATGCCCTTGCGCCGCTACTTGCGGCAAGTGAGTCACTGTCAGTACCTGTCCGCGCTCACCGAGGCGACGCAGTAGCTGGCCGACAATCTCGGCCGTCGGGCCGCCAATGCCGACGTCCACTTCGTCGAATACCAGGGTGGGTACCCGTGAGGTCTGTGCGGTGATCACCTGAATCGCCAGGCTGATCCGCGACAGTTCACCGCCCGAGGCTACTTTGGCCAACGCTTTCAAGGGCTGGCCGGGGTTGGCGCTGACCAGCAGTTCTACCTGTTCGAGCCCGTTAGGCAGCAGCTCATCGCTGCTGTTGGGGCGCAACTCGATGGTGAAGCGGCCGCCGGGCATGCCCAGTCGCTGGATTTCCTGCTCTACGGCGCTGGCCAGGCTGCTGGAGGCCTGGTGGCGCAGATCGCTCAGTTCGCGAGCCTTTTCTTGATAATGGCGGGCATAAGAGGCCAGTTCATCGCTCAGGCGCTCGATGGATTCATCATTGGCATTGAGGGTTTCAATTTCATCCAGCAAGCGCTGCTGCATCTCGGCGACCTCGGTCGGCTGGATGCGGTGCTTGCGCGCCATGGTGTAGATCGCATCGAGGCGTTCTTCCAGGTACTGCAGGCGCGCCGGGTCGGCATCGAAGTTATCGAGGAAGCGATTCAGTTCGCCCACGGCCTCTTCAACCTGGATCTGCGCACTGGTCAGCAAGCTGCTGGCTTCACCCAGTGCGCCGATCGAGTTGTTCACGCTCGACAGGCGGTTGAGGCTGGCGGTCAGGGCGTTCAGGACATTGCCTGAATCACTTTCGCTGCATTGTTCGACCACTTGCCGGCAGATGCCCAGCAGGGTTTCGGCGTTGGTCAGGTTCTTGTGTTCCTGCTCCAACTGCTCCAGCTCGTTGTCACCGAGGCCGAGATTTTCCAGCTCTTCGAGTTGATAGCTGAGCAGTTGATGGCGGGCGCGTTGTTCATCGCCGGAGTTGGAGAGGCGCTCCAGTTCCTGGCGAGTCTGGCGCCAGCGTTGGGCGGCCAATTGCACCTGGCGGGCAAGGTCGGTGGCGCCGGCGTATTCGTCGAGCAGGCGGCGGTGAGTATCGGTCTTGAGCAGGGATTGGTGCTCGTGCTGGCTGTGGATATCGATCAGCAACTCACCCAGGGCCTTGAGATCACCAAGCGGGCAGGGCGTGCCATTGATATAGCCGCGGGAGCGCCCTTCGGCGGTGATCACCCGGCGCAGAATGCACGGGCCGTCGCTTTCAAGGTCGCGCTCGGCCAGCCAGGCACTGGCTTCGGGAATATCGACCAGGTCGAAGGTGGCCAGGATGTCGGCCTTGTCGGCGCCTGGGCGGACCACGCCACTGTCGGCGCGATCGCCCAGGGTCAGGCCGAGGGCGTCGAGCATGATCGACTTGCCGGCGCCGGTTTCCCCTGTGATCACACTCATCCCGCGATCGAGTTCGAGATCGAGATGTTCAACGATGGCGTAATTGTGTACGGACAGGTGCACCAGCATAAAGGCCGCTCCCAGGCTTTAGGTCTGGTTATTTATACAGTGTTTTATTTGCGGCTGACAATGCCCTCTCTTAGCTCGATTTGATTGATCCGACGAAATCGTTAGCGCATCGGGAAATGACAATGCAGCTGTTTTTTGTAGGGTTAATCACAACAAACCCCTTGAAGCTGATTTTTGCGGCCCCATATAGCTGGGCAGAAGCGCGAGTTGAGCTCGCGGACGATATTGAAAGGAGAAATCTATGGCTGACGAACAGACAGTGGATACGCAAAATCAAGAAGCCAACCAAGGCTCCGCGGCTTCGGGTGAAGACCTCGCGGCTCGTGTACAAGTGCTCGAAGAGCAACTGGCAGGCGCGCAGGATCAGGCTTTGCGTGTTGCCGCCGATCTGCAGAACGTCCGCCGTCGCGCCGAGCAGGATGTTGAAAAGGCTCACAAATTCGCTCTGGAAAAATTTGCCGGTGATCTGCTGCCGATCATCGACAGCCTTGAGCGTGGTCTGGAGTTGTCCAACCCGGACGATGAAAGCATCCGCCCAATGCGCGAAGGCATCGAGCTGACCCTGAAAATGTTCCAGGACACCCTGAAGCGTTATCAGCTGGAAGCGATCGATCCGCATGGCGAACCGTTCAACGCCGTTCTTCATCAGGCAATGGCCATGCAGGAAAGCGCTGACGTCGAGCCGAACAGCGTGCTCAAGGTGTTCCAGAAGGGCTATCAGCTCAATGGTCGTCTGCTGCGCCCGGCCATGGTCGTGGTCAGCAAGGCACCGGCACCGGTTTCGCCTTCGATTGACGAGCAGGCTTGAAATTAGCCGCAAGGCCCCCATTTAGAAGTCAAGCGTTTAAGTGCTACCGCAGTTAGCCACCACTGCTGCGGCAACCAAATCCAAAGTTTCGGGAGAGTGAACATGGGCAAAATTATCGGTATCGACCTGGGGACTACCAACTCCTGCGTCTCCGTGCTTGAAAACGGCGTAGCCAAAGTTATTGAAAACGCTGAAGGCGCGCGTACCACGCCGTCGATCATCGCTTACGCCAACGACGGCGAAATCCTCGTTGGCCAGTCGGCCAAGCGTCAGGCTGTGACCAATCCGCACAACACCCTGTATGCGGTGAAGCGTCTGATCGGTCGTAAGTTCGACGAAGAAGTCGTACAGAAAGACATCAAGATGGTCCCTTACAAAATCGCCAAGGCTGACAACGGCGACGCTTGGGTTGAAGTGAACGGCCAAAAAATGTCGCCGCCACAGATCTCGGCTGAAATTCTGAAGAAAATGAAGAAGACCGCCGAAGACTACCTCGGCGAGCCAGTGACCGAAGCGGTGATCACCGTTCCGGCCTACTTCAACGACAGCCAGCGCCAGGCGACCAAAGACGCCGGCCGCATCGCGGGCCTGGACGTTAAACGTATCATCAACGAACCAACCGCAGCCGCTCTGGCTTACGGTATGGACAAGGCGAAAGGCGATCACACCGTGATCGTTTACGACTTGGGCGGCGGTACTTTCGACGTTTCCGTGATCGAAATCGCTGAAGTCGATGGCGAGCACCAGTTCGAAGTATTGGCCACCAACGGTGACACGTTCCTGGGCGGTGAAGACTTTGACATTCGTCTGATCGACTACCTCGTCGACGAATTCAAGAAAGAAAGCGGCATGAACCTCAAAGGTGACCCGCTGGCCATGCAGCGCCTGAAAGAAGCCGCTGAGAAAGCCAAGATCGAACTGTCTTCGAGCATGTCGACCGACGTGAACCTGCCGTACATCACTGCAGACGCCACCGGTCCTAAGCACTTGAACGTGAAAATTTCCCGCGCCAAGCTGGAAGCGCTGGTTGAAGACCTGGTTCAACGCACCATCGAACCTTGCCGCATCGCTCTGAAAGACTCCGGCATCGAAGTTGGCTCGATCAACGACGTGATCCTGGTAGGCGGTCAGACCCGTATGCCACTGGTTCAGAAGCTGGTGACCGAGTTCTTCGGTAAAGAAGCACGTAAAGACGTGAACCCGGACGAAGCCGTTGCCATGGGTGCTGCTATCCAGGGCGCCGTATTGGCCGGTGACGTGAAAGACGTTCTGCTGCTGGACGTCAGCCCGCTGACCCTGGGTATCGAAACCATGGGTGGCGTGATGACCGCGCTGATCGAGAAAAACACCACGATTCCTACCAAGAAATCGCAAGTGTTCTCGACTGCCGACGACAACCAGGGCGCCGTGACCATCCACGTGCTGCAAGGCGAGCGTAAGCAAGCCGCCCAGAACAAGTCCCTGGGCAAGTTCGACCTGGCCGAGATTCCACCAGCACCACGTGGCGTGCCACAAATCGAAGTGACCTTCGACATCGACGCCAACGGCATCCTGCACGTAGGCGCCAAAGACAAGGCCACCGGCAAGGCTCAATCGATCGTGATCAAGGCAAACTCCGGTTTGTCCGATGAAGAGATCGAGAAAATGATTCGCGATGCTGAAGCGAACTCCGAGGAAGACCGCAAGTTCGAAGAGCTGGCCACTGCCCGCAACCAGGGCGATGCACTGGTTCACTCGACTCGCAAAATGGTCACTGAGGCAGGCGATAAAGTGACTGCTGAAGAGAAGACTGCAATCGAAGCTGCTGTTGTTGCTCTGGAAGCCGCTGTTAAAGGCGACGACAAAGCTGCAATCGAAGCCAAGGTTGAAGAGCTGTCGAAAGTCTCCGCTCCAGTGGCGCAGAAGATGTATGCCGAACAGGCTCAGCCTGCTGAAGGCGCAGCACCGCACGACGAAAAAGCTGAAAAAGCCGACGACGTTGTCGATGCCGAGTTCGAAGAAGTCAAAGACCACAAGTAAGTTGTTGGTCGCCCGGTTGACTGCCTTTAGGCGGTGACTGGTAGGATGTCGCCGCGCGGGAGCCTGCTCCCGCGTTGGCGTGTCTGGAGTACACGAATTTTTACAGCATGCGACAAGTTCGTGTGCTGGTGGTATGGCCGGGAATGCTCCTGCTTTTCGAGCCGAAAGTACCGCAGTGAATCAAAGACCAGGATCGTTGAATTGACGTGAGTTGGGTCCGGGCCTGTATTGGGGCTCAACGAGTTCGGCAGGGCTCAGGAGAGGTTTGCCGAACGTCCTTAAGAGTGCAAAGACTTATGGCAAAGCGTGACTATTACGAAGTATTGGGTGTTGAGCGTGGCACAAGCGAAGCGGACCTGAAAAAGGCCTACCGTCGCTTGGCGATGAAGCACCACCCGGACCGTAATCCCGATGACAAAGCGTCGGAAGAGATGTTCAAGGAGGCCAACGAGGCCTACGAAGTGCTGTCCGATTCCAGCAAGCGCGCGGCGTACGACCAATACGGTCATGCCGGTGTCGACCCAAGCATGGGCGGCGGCGGTGCCGGGTTTGGCGGTCAGAATTTCTCCGACATCTTTGGCGATGTCTTCAGTGACTTCTTCGGTGGCGGTCGCGGCGGTGCTCGTGGCGGCGCTCAGCGCGGCAGCGACCTGCGTTACACCCTGGAACTGAATCTGGAAGAAGCGGTACGCGGTACCACCGTGAATATCCGCGTTCCGACACTGGTCAACTGCAAGCCGTGCGATGGCTCGGGTGCCAAGAAAGGCTCTTCGCCAGTCACTTGCCCGACGTGCGGCGGTATCGGTCAGGTCCGCATGCAGCAAGGTTTCTTCTCGGTGCAGCAGACCTGCCCGCGCTGCCATGGCCAGGGCAAGATCATTTCCGACCCGTGCAACTCCTGCAACGGCGACGGTCGCGTTGAAGAGTACAAAACCCTTTCCGTGAAAGTGCCGGCCGGTGTCGACACCGGTGACCGCATTCGTCTGTCCGGCGAAGGCGAGGCGGGCGCTCAGGGTGGTCCGACGGGCGATCTGTACGTGGTGATCAACGTGCGCGAGCACGCGATCTTCCAGCGTGACGGCAAGCATCTGTTCTGCGAAGTGCCGATCAGTTTCGTCGATGCGGCGCTGGGTGGCGAGCTGGAGATTCCGACCCTTGATGGTCGGGTCAAACTGAAAATCCCTGAGGGGACTCAGACCGGCAAGCAGTTCCGTGTTCGCGGCAAAGGCGTTGCGCCTGTGCGTGGCGGCGGTGCCGGTGACTTGATGTGCCGTGTTGCGGTGGAAACCCCAGTCAATCTGGGTCGTCGTCAGCGCGAATTGCTGGAAGAGTTCCGTAGCTCCCTGGCGGACGACAATAGCCATTCGCCGAAAACCACCGGTTGGTTCGAAGGCGTGAAGCGCTTCTTCGGCGATCTGTAAGGAGTGAGCATGCGACGTATAGCTGTGATGGGCGCCGCTGGCCGCATGGGCAAGATCCTGGTTGAAGCGGTGCAGCAACGTGCACCGCTGACCGGTCTGACAGCCGCCATCGTGCGCCCCGGCAGCACGCTGATTGGCGTGGATGCTGGCGAGCTGGCTTCGCTGGGGCGTATCGGTGTGCCGTTGTCCGGTAACCTGGATGCGGTCGCGGATGAATTCGATGTGTTGATCGATTTCACGCTGCCGGAAGTCATGCTGAAAAACCTGGCGTTCTGCCGCAAGGCGGGCAAAGCCATGGTCATCGGTACGACGGGGCTCGACGCTGCGCAGAAGCAGTTGCTGGCCGAGGCGGGCAAGGACATTCCAATCGTGTTCGCGGCGAATTTCAGTGTCGGTGTGAACCTGTCGCTGAAGCTGCTCGACATGGCTGCCCGCGTGCTGGGCGATGACGCCGATATCGAGATCATCGAGGCGCATCATCGGCACAAGATCGATGCGCCTTCCGGCACCGCCCTGCGTATGGGTGAGGTAATTGCCAGTGCGCTGGATCGTGACCTGCAGAAGGTCGCGGTCTACGGGCGTGAAGGTCACACCGGTGTGCGCGAGCGTGAAACGATCGGTTTTGCCACTGTGCGCGGCGGTGATGTGGTCGGTGATCACACCGTGCTGTTCGCCTGTGAGGGCGAGCGCCTGGAAATCACACATAAGGCGTCCAGTCGCATGACCTTCGCCAAGGGCGCTGTACGTGCGGCGTTGTGGCTGGACAGTCGTGAGCCTGGCCTCTACGACATGCAAGACGTGCTCGACCTGCGTTAAGATGCAGCCGAAACCGGGTTCCAACATTGCGTTTGGGCCCGGTTTTATTACGCCAAGCGACGTCCTGTCGCATTCTCCGGCCTTTAGGGCTCATTGGCGGTAGACCAAAAAAGCCTTTTTCTGTAAGCTACAGCTTTAGTGTGTCCACTAAAAGCGCGCAGAATAATTCAGTGAAGAAGCGGGGTGACGTGTCCATACGTCACTCCGCTTTTTTACAACCTGCGATCGCCCTTTCAGGCTTTATTTACGGGAGGTCTTCTTGACTAAGCCAGCCATACTCGCCCTTGCTGATGGCAGCATTTTTCGCGGCGAAGCCATTGGAGCCGACGGTCAAACCGTTGGTGAGGTGGTGTTTAACACCGCAATGACCGGCTATCAGGAAATCCTTACCGATCCTTCCTACGCCCAACAGATCGTTACCCTGACTTACCCGCACATCGGCAACACCGGCACCACGCCGGAAGACGCCGAGTCCGACCGCGTCTGGTCCGCTGGCCTGGTCATCCGTGACCTGCCGCTGGTTGCGAGCAACTGGCGAAACACGATGTCCCTGTCCGACTACCTGAAAGCCAACAACGTTGTGGCAATCGCCGGTATCGACACCCGCCGCCTGACGCGCATCCTGCGTGAGAAAGGCGCGCAGAACGGCTGCATCATGGCCGGTGACAACATTTCCGAAGAAGCGGCCATCGCCGCGGCTCAAGGCTTCCCGGGCCTCAAAGGCATGGACCTGGCGAAAGTCGTCAGCACCAAGGAAACCTACGAGTGGCGCTCGACTGTCTGGGAGTTGAAAACCGACAGCCACGCGACCATCGACGCTTCCGAGCTGCCGTACCACGTGGTTGCCTACGACTATGGCGTCAAGCTCAACATCCTGCGCATGCTGGTCGAGCGCGGTTGCCGTGTGACCGTGGTGCCGGCGCAAACGCCTGCCGCTGACGTGCTGGCGATGAAGCCGGACGGCGTGTTCCTGTCCAACGGCCCTGGCGACCCGGAGCCTTGCGACTACGCGATCCAGGCGATCAAGGACGTGCTGGAAACCGAGATTCCGGTATTCGGCATCTGCCTCGGTCACCAACTGCTGGCCCTGGCCTCCGGCGCCAAGACCCTGAAAATGGGCCACGGCCACCACGGTGCCAACCACCCGGTCCAGGATCTGGACAGCGGCGTGGTGATGATCACCAGCCAGAACCACGGTTTTGCCGTAGACGAAGCGACCCTGCCAGCCAACGTTCGTGCGATTCACAAATCGCTGTTCGACGGCACCCTGCAAGGCATCGAGCGTACCGACAAGAGCGCCTTCAGCTTCCAGGGTCACCCGGAAGCCAGCCCTGGCCCGAACGACGTAGCGCCATTGTTCGATCGCTTCATCAACGAAATGGCCAAGCGACGCTGATCGCTCGCCTTGATGCAGCAAAGCTTGAGGGCGGTCCCGACATCGGCGGCCCCCTCAAGGCTTCAAAGATTGAACAAGACGGCTTGCCGACTGACCTGCGGATTTGAGTGACAAACCCATGCCAAAACGTACAGACATTAAAAGCATCCTGATTCTCGGCGCTGGCCCGATCGTTATCGGCCAGGCCTGCGAATTCGACTACTCCGGCGCCCAGGCCTGCAAAGCCCTGCGCGAAGAGGGTTACCGCGTCATCCTGGTGAACTCCAACCCAGCGACCATCATGACCGACCCGGACATGGCCGACGCCACCTACATCGAACCGATCAAATGGCAGACCGTTGCCAAGATCATCGAGAAAGAGCGTCCGGACGCGCTGCTGCCAACCATGGGCGGCCAGACCGCTCTGAACTGCGCACTGGACCTGGAGCGCGAAGGCGTTCTGGAGAAGTTCGGCGTAGAGATGATCGGCGCCAACGCTGACACCATCGACAAGGCTGAAGATCGTTCGCGTTTCGACAAGGCAATGAAGTCCATCGGTCTGGACTGCCCGCGCTCGGGTATCGCCCACAGCATGGAAGAGGCCAACGCCGTTCTTGAGCGCCTGGGCTTCCCGTGCATCATCCGTCCGTCCTTCACCATGGGCGGCACCGGCGGCGGTATCGCTTACAACCGTGAAGAGTTCGAAGAAATCTGCGCCCGTGGTCTGGACCTGTCTCCGACCAAAGAGCTGCTGATCGACGAATCCCTGATCGGCTGGAAAGAATACGAGATGGAGGTTGTCCGCGATAAGAAGGACAACTGCATCATCGTCTGCTCCATTGAAAACTTTGACCCGATGGGCGTGCACACCGGTGACTCGATCACTGTTGCGCCGGCACAGACCCTGACGGACAAGGAATACCAGATCATGCGTAACGCCTCCCTGGCGGTACTGCGCGAGATCGGCGTGGAAACCGGCGGCTCCAACGTTCAGTTCGGCATCTGCCCGGACACTGGCCGCATGGTCGTCATCGAGATGAACCCGCGGGTATCCCGTTCCTCGGCCCTGGCCTCGAAAGCCACCGGTTTCCCGATTGCGCGTATCGCTGCCAAGTTGGCGATCGGCTATACCCTGGACGAGCTGCAGAACGAAATCACCGGGGGCGCTACTCCGGCGTCGTTCGAGCCGTCGATCGACTACGTCGTCACCAAGCTGCCACGTTTCGCTTTCGAGAAATTCCCGAAAGCCGACGCACGCCTGACCACTCAAATGAAATCGGTCGGTGAAGTCATGGCCATCGGCCGGACCTTCCAGGAATCCCTGCAGAAAGCCCTGCGCGGCCTGGAAGTGGGTGTTTGCGGCCTGGACGAGAAGCTCGACCTGGGCAACCCGGAAAGCATGAGCATCCTCAAGCGCGAACTGACCGTGCCGGGCGCCGAGCGCATCTGGTACGTGGCTGACGCCTTCCGCGCCGGCCTGTCGGTCGAAGACATCTTCGGCATGAACATGATCGACCCGTGGTTCCTGGTGCAGATCGAAGATCTGATCAAGGAAGAAGAGAAGGTCAAGACCCTGGGTCTGGCCAGCATCGACCGCGACCTGATGTTCAAGCTCAAGCGCAAAGGCTTCTCGGACATGCGTCTCGCCAAGCTGCTGGGCGTGACCGAAAAAGCTTTGCGTCGCCACCGTCACAAGCTGGAGATCTTCCCGGTCTACAAGCGCGTTGACACCTGCGCTGCCGAGTTCGCCACCGACACCGCCTACATGTACTCGACTTACGAGGAAGAGTGCGAAGCCGCGCCGTCGGGCCGCGACAAGATCATGATCCTCGGCGGCGGTCCAAACCGTATCGGCCAGGGCATCGAGTTCGACTACTGCTGCGTACACGCGGCACTGGCTCTGCGCGAAGACGGTTACGAGACCATCATGGTCAACTGCAACCCGGAAACCGTTTCCACCGACTACGACACCTCCGATCGCCTGTACTTCGAACCAGTAACCCTGGAAGACGTGCTGGAAATCTGCCGGGTCGAGAAGCCGAAAGGCGTAATCGTCCAGTACGGCGGCCAGACTCCACTGAAACTGGCTCGCGCCCTGGAAGAAGCCGGCGTGCCGATCATCGGCACCAGCCCTGACGCCATCGACCGTGCCGAAGACCGTGAGCGCTTCCAGCAAATGGTTGAGCGTCTGAACCTGCGTCAGCCGCCAAACGCCACCGTGCGCAGCGAAGACGAAGCGATTCGTGCCGCGGCCAAGATCGGCTACCCGCTGGTAGTGCGTCCGTCCTACGTACTGGGCGGCCGTGCGATGGAAATCGTCTACGAAGAAGAAGAACTCAAGCGCTACCTGCGTGACGCAGTGAAAGTGTCCAACGACAGCCCGGTGCTGCTCGACCACTTCCTCAACTGCGCTATCGAAATGGACGTGGATGCAGTTTGCGACGGCACCGACGTGGTGATCGGTGCGATCATGCAGCACATCGAGCAGGCCGGTGTTCACTCCGGTGACTCCGCATGCTCCCTGCCGCCGTACTCGCTGCCTGCGCACATCCAGGACGAGATGCGCGAACAGGTCAAGAAAATGGCCCTGGAACTGGGTGTTGTCGGCCTGATGAACGTGCAGTTGGCGCTGCAAGGCGAAGACATCTACGTCATCGAGGTCAACCCGCGCGCTTCCCGTACCGTACCGTTCGTGTCGAAGTGCATCGGTGTTTCCCTGGCAATGATCGCGGCACGCGTCATGGCCGGTAAAACCCTGAAAGAAATCGGCTTCACCAAAGAAATCATCCCGAACTTCTACAGTGTGAAAGAGGCGGTCTTCCCGTTCGCCAAATTCCCTGGCGTGGACCCGATCCTGGGCCCAGAGATGAAGTCCACCGGTGAAGTGATGGGCGTGGGCGACACCTTCGGCGAAGCGTTCGCCAAGGCTCAGATGGGCGCCAGCGAAGTGCTGCCGACCGGCGGTACCGCGTTCATCAGCGTGCGTGACGACGACAAGCCACTGGTTGCAGGCGTGGCCCGTGATCTGATCAACTTGGGCTTCGAAGTGGTTGCCACTGCCGGTACTGCCAAGCTGATCGAAGCCGCAGGCCTGAAAGTGCGCCGTGTGAACAAGGTGACTGAAGGTCGTCCGCACGTGGTCGACATGATCAAGAATGACGAAGTCACCCTGATCATCAACACCACCGAAGGTCGCCAGTCGATTGCTGACTCGTACTCCATTCGTCGTAATGCCTTGCAGCACAAAATCTACTGCACCACCACCATTGCTGCTGGCGAAGCCATCTGCGAAGCGCTGAAGTTCGGTCCCGAGAAGACCGTACGCCGCTTGCAGGATCTACACGCAGGATTGAAGGCATGATCAAGTACCCAATGACCGTCCAGGGCGCGAAAGCCCTGGAAGAAGAACACGCTCACCTGACCAAGGTCGTCCGCCCGAAGCTCAGCCAGGACATCGGTACGGCCCGGGAATTGGGTGACTTGAAGGAAAACGCCGAATACCACGCTGCTCGCGAGCAGCAAGGTATGGTCGAAGCGCGGATTCGTGACATCGAAGGCCGGATTCAGAATCAGGTCATCATCGACGTCACGAGCATTCCTCACACCGGTAAAGTGATTTTCGGCACCACCGTTGAAATCGCCAACGTCGAGACCGATGAGCGCGTCACTTACCACATCGTGGGTGAGGACGAGGCTGACTTCAAACTCGGCAAGATTTCGGTAGGTTCGCCATTGGCCCGCGCCTTGATTGCCAAGGAAGAGGGTGATGTGGTTGCCGTGAAAACGCCGGGTGGCGTTATCGAGTACGAGATTGTCGAAGTCCGTCACATCTAAAAGAAGGCGCCCGCTGCGTGCGGGCGCCATGCTTTGGCAGCTGACTCAGATGTTGTGGGTCGGCGGCTTGTGGCTGTTACACATCGGTCTGCTGCCGGTGCTGGGCCAAATTGGCCTGGCGCCGCTGCTGATCGAAGAAATTGCAGGCATGCTGAATGCGCTGATGGTGGGGTTCGCCTCGGCGTGTGTAATTTTTCAGGCTTTGGTGCTGGTTCAGGCCGAGGGCCTTGCCAGTCTATGGCGCGATATTCGCGGGCAACTGCTAATGATGGCGCTGTATGCGTGCGCGATGTTTTTCGCGGTGCGTGTCGGCTGGCCGGATGCAGTGCGTTGGCAAGTGTTCAGCTATCTTGTTCTGGGCTTTTCCGGGCTGGTGCTGGTCTTGCAGCCGGTACCGGGATGGAGCGGCAGGGTGCGCGAAGCACACCCTTGACCCTTGCCATCACTTGAAGCGATGGACGTTCGACAGCTGCTTGTTGACGCTGAAGTTCTTGCGGTAAATCAGTGCCATCTTGCCGATGACTTGAACCAGATCCGCTTTGCCGACCTTGCAGAGTTCTGCAATGGACGCCAGGCGCGATTCGCGATCGAGGATGTTGAGCTTGATCTTGATCAGCTCGTGATCCGCCAAAGCGCGTTCAAGTTCGGCTAACACACCTTCAGTCAAACCGTTGTCAGCCACAATCAAAACTGGTTTCAGATGGTGGCCAATGGATTTGTACTGTTTCTTCTGCTCTTGAGTGAGCGGCATAATCTGACCCTTTCGTCTGGATTCTGTAAAATGGCGGCCATTTTACCCGAGGGCTCGTGGATCCGCCCAACTAATCACGACCCTTATCATCGAGGTGCCCAATGGCGCGTTCCAAGACAAGCCTTGGTTGGCTGAAAAGACATGTCAATGATCCCTATGTGAAGCAGGCGCAGAAGGATGGTTATCGCTCGCGTGCGAGTTACAAGCTTCTGGAGGTCCAGGAGAAATACAAGCTGATCCGTCCGGGTATGAGCGTTGTCGACCTGGGAGCGGCGCCCGGCGGCTGGTCGCAGGTCACCAGTCGGCTGATCGGTGGTCAGGGGCGCCTGATCGCCTCGGACATCCTGGAAATGGACGGCATTCCGGACGTGACTTTCATCCAGGGTGACTTCACCGAGGACAAAGTGCTCGCTCAGATCCTTGAAGCCGTCGGTAATTCACAGGTGGACCTTGTGATTTCCGATATGGCCCCCAATATGAGTGGTACGCCTGAAGTGGACATGCCAAAAGCCATGTTTCTATGTGAGCTGGCTCTTGATCTGGCTGCCCGGATACTCAAGCCGGGTGGTAATTTCGTGATCAAGGTGTTTCAGGGCGAAGGGTTTGATGCTTACGTGAAGGACGCTCGTCAGAAATTCGACAAGGTCCAGATGATCAAGCCGGACTCTTCCCGTGGCAGTTCCCGCGAGCAATACATGCTGGCTTGGGGCTACCGCGGCCGTAGTGAGTAAATCGAGGTTTTTTTGCGGGGCGATAGGTTTTTCGTATTTCGCCTTGTGGGAATTAGCGAATATTGTGTAGGAAGTGTTTCACAAAGGGTTACAGACGGCGCCTGCCAGTGTTGTAGGTAATGTAGTAAGTTAGGCCGGTGAATATCATGCGAAGCGCGCGCCATTAGCGGCGCTTGCTTCAGAGGGTAGTTAATTGAACGATATGGCAAAGAATCTGATCCTGTGGTTGATCATCGCGGCTGTCCTGGTGACAGTGATGAACAACTTCTCCAGCCCTAACGAGCCGCAGACCCTCAACTATTCCGACTTCATCCAGCAGGTCAAGGATGGCAAGGTCGAGCGCGTAGCCGTTGATGGCTATGTGATTACCGGTAAGCGCAACGATGGCGACAGCTTCAAGACCATTCGTCCTGCGATCCAGGACAACGGTCTGATCGGCGATCTCGTGGACAACCACGTGGTAGTCGAAGGCAAGCAGCCTGAGCAGCAAAGCATCTGGACTCAACTGCTGGTCGCGAGCTTCCCGATCCTGGTGATCATCGCCGTGTTCATGTTCTTCATGCGGCAGATGCAGGGCGGTGCCGGAGGCAAGGGCGGGCCGATGAGCTTCGGCAAGAGCAAGGCGCGCCTGCTCTCCGAAGACCAGGTGAAAACTACCCTGGCTGACGTTGCCGGTTGCGACGAAGCCAAGGAAGAAGTCGGCGAGCTGGTCGAATTCCTCCGCGATCCGGGCAAGTTCCAGCGTCTGGGCGGCCGCATTCCTCGCGGCGTGCTGATGGTCGGTCCTCCAGGTACCGGTAAAACCTTGCTGGCCAAGGCAATTGCCGGTGAAGCCAAGGTGCCGTTCTTCACCATTTCCGGTTCCGACTTTGTCGAAATGTTCGTCGGTGTCGGTGCCAGCCGTGTTCGCGACATGTTCGAACAAGCCAAAAAACACGCGCCATGCATCATCTTCATCGATGAAATCGACGCCGTCGGTCGCCACCGTGGTGCCGGCATGGGCGGTGGTCACGATGAGCGTGAGCAGACTCTCAACCAGTTGCTGGTAGAGATGGACGGCTTCGAAATGAATGACGGCATCATCGTCATCGCTGCAACCAACCGTCCGGACGTACTGGACCCTGCGTTGCTGCGTCCGGGCCGTTTCGACCGTCAGGTTGTGGTCGGGCTGCCGGATATCCGCGGTCGCGAGCAAATTCTCAAGGTCCACATGCGCAAAGTGCCAATGGGTGACGACGTCGCTCCGGCCGTGATCGCTCGTGGTACGCCTGGTTTCTCCGGTGCCGACCTTGCCAACCTGGTGAACGAGGCGTCGCTGTTCGCCGCCCGCACCGGCAAGCGCATTGTCGAGATGAAAGAATTCGAACTGGCGAAAGACAAGATCATGATGGGCGCCGAGCGCAAATCCATGGTCATGTCCGAGAAAGAGAAGCAGAACACCGCTTATCACGAAGCAGGCCATGCCATTGTTGGTCGCGTCGTGCCTGAGCATGATCCGGTCTACAAAGTGTCGATCATCCCGCGCGGTCGTGCGCTGGGTGTGACCATGTTCTTGCCGGAAGAAGATCGCTACAGCCTGTCCAAGCGTGCGTTGATCAGCCAGATCTGCTCGCTGTACGGCGGCCGTATCGCTGAAGAGATGACTTTGGGCTTTGACGGTGTCACCACTGGTGCATCCAACGACATCATGCGTGCCAGTCAGATTGCACGGAACATGGTGACCAAGTGGGGTCTGTCGGAGAAACTCGGTCCATTGATGTACGCCGAAGAAGAGGGCGAAGTGTTCCTCGGTCGCGGCGGCGGTGGTCAGAGTGCAAGCTTCTCCGGTGAGACAGCCAAGCTGATCGACTCCGAAGTGCGCAGCATCATTGACCAGTGCTACGGCACGGCCAAACAGATCCTCACGGATAACCGTGACAAGCTCGACGCCATGGCTGATGCCCTGATGAAGTACGAAACGATCGATGCCGATCAGATCGACGACATCATGGCGGGTCGTACGCCTCGCGAACCTCGCGACTGGTCGGGCGGCACCGGTACCTCCGGAACGCCTCCGGTGGTACAGGATGAGCGCCCGGAAACACCGATCGGCGGTCCGGCTGCTGACGTTTAAGGTTTGAAATGACTTCTGTTCAGTCCTCGACCCGGTTGCCTTGCGGCAACCGGGTTCTTGATTTGGCCCAGACGCATGTCATGGGCATTCTCAATGTCACCCCTGATTCCTTTTCCGATGGCGGCCAATACAGCCAGCTCGATGCGGCCTTGCGCCACGCCGAGGCCATGGTGCTGGCCGGCGCGACGCTGATTGATGTCGGTGGCGAATCGACCCGGCCCGGTGCCAGGGCGGTTTCGCCGCTCGAAGAACTGGAGCGCGTGGCGCCGATCGTCGAGCGCATCAACCGCGAGCTGGATGTGATTATCTCGGTCGATACCTCCACGCCAGCTGTCATGCGTGAGGCGGCGCGGCTGGGTGCGGGTTTGATCAATGACGTCCGCTCGTTGCGACGAGAGGGTGCTCTGGATGCGGCGGCCGCCACTGGTCTGCCGGTCTGTCTGATGCATATGCTCGGTGAGCCGGGCGACATGCAGGACAATCCGCATTATCAGGATGTCACCCGAGAGGTTGGCGAGTTTCTTGTCGAGCGCATGGCGCAGTGTGCGTCAGTCGGAATTCCGGCTGAGCGGATCATCCTGGATCCGGGTTTCGGCTTCGCCAAAACCTTGCAGCACAACCTGAGCTTGTTCAAACATATGGAAGTCCTGCATGCCTTGGGGCGGCCCCTGTTGGTCGGGGTTTCGCGAAAGAGCATGATAGGTCAGGCCTTGAATCGCCCGGTCGGTGAGCGACTGCATGGCGGTTTGGCACTCGCGGCGCTGGCTTCATTCAAGGGGGCGCGTATATTGCGCGTCCATGATGTGGCCGAAACCGTCGATGTGGTGCGGATGATCGCCGCAGTGGAATCAGCCGAATAAGAATGATGGAGCACTTATGACTAAGAAATATTTTGGCACCGACGGTATTCGTGGTCGGGTCGGCGTGTACCCGATTACCCCTGAATTCATGCTCAAGCTCGGCTGGGCTGCGGGCATGGCGTTCCGCAAAATGGGCGCCTGCAAAGTGTTGGTAGGCAAGGACACCCGGATCTCGGGATACATGTTCGAATCGGCGCTCGAGGCCGGGCTGACTTCGGCGGGTGCCGACGTGATGCTCCTGGGCCCGATGCCGACGCCGGCCATCGCCTACCTGACGCGTACGTTCCATGCCGAAGCAGGCATCGTGATCAGTGCCTCGCACAATCCTCACGATGACAACGGCATCAAGTTTTTCTCCGGCAAGGGCACCAAGCTGCCGGATGAAGTCGAGCATATGATCGAAGAGTTGCTCGACACCCCGATGACCGTGGTTGAGTCGAGCAAGATCGGCAAAGTGTCGCGAATCAACGATGCTTCGGGCCGTTATATTGAATTCTGCAAGAGCAGCGTGCCGACCGGCACCAGCTTTACGGGCCTGAAGATCGTGATCGATTGCGCTCACGGTGCGACCTACAAAGTGGCACCGAGTGTGTTCCGCGAGTTGGGCGCCGAGGTTGTTGTGCTTTCAGCGCAGCCAAACGGCCTGAACATCAATGACAACTGCGGTTCGACCCATATGGGTCAGTTGCAGGCTGCCGTCCTTGCCGAACATGCTGATCTCGGTATTGCGTTCGATGGTGATGGCGACCGGGTCCTGATGGTCGATCACACGGGTGCTGTTGTCGATGGTGACGAGCTGCTGTTCATCATCGCCCGCGACTTGCATGAGCGTGATCTGCTGAAAGGCGGTGTGGTCGGAACATTGATGAGTAACCTGGGGCTGGAGCTGGCCCTGGCAGATCTGTCGATTCCGTTTGTGCGTGCCAACGTCGGCGACCGTTATGTGATCGCGGATCTGCTGGAGCGCAACTGGCTGGTCGGTGGTGAGAACTCGGGTCATATCGTCTGCTTCAATCACACCACCACCGGTGATGCGATCATTGCCGCGTTGCAGGTGCTGATGGCATTGCAGACTCGCTCCGAAGGACTGGCTCAAGCCCGTCAGTCGCTGCGCAAGTGTCCTCAGGTGCTGATCAACGTGCGTTTCGGTGGTGGTGCGAGCCCGCTGGATCATCCGTCGGTCAAAGAGGCCAGCGAGCGCGTTACCAAGGCCATGGCCGGGCGTGGGCGCGTGCTGTTGCGCAAGTCCGGCACCGAGCCGTTGGTGCGTGTCATGGTCGAAGGCGAGGACGAAACACAGGTTCGCGGCTACGCCGAAGAGCTGGCAAAACTGGTTACTGAAGTTTCTGCCTGAATTCGGCTTGCCAGCCATGATTGTGTTGGGTAACATCTGCGCCCACTTTGACCGACGAGGTACAGCATGCGTCGCCCTATGGTAGCTGGTAACTGGAAGATGCACGGTACCCGCGCCAGCGTCGCTGAGCTGATCAACGGCCTGAGTCATTTGGCCTTGCCGAGCGGTGTTGATGTCGCGGTATTCCCGCCTTTCCTGCATATCAATCAAGTGATTGAAGGTTTGAAAGGCAAGTCGATTTCGGTCGGCGCGCAGAACTCTGCAGTGGAATCCATGCAAGGTGCTTTGACCGGCGAAGTTGCACCGAGTCAGTTGGTGGATGCAGGTTGTACCTTTGTACTTGTCGGGCATTCCGAGCGCCGCCAAATGGGCGAGCAGGACGGAATGCTGATTCGCAAGTTCGCAGCGGCACAGGCATGTGGCTTGATTCCAGTGTTGTGTATAGGGGAGACCCTGGAGCAACGCGAAGCTGGAAAAACTCTTGAGGTTGTCGGGCGTCAGCTTGGCAGTATCATTGAGGAGCTGGGTGTTGGTGCTTTTGCAAATGCAGTCATTGCTTACGAGCCGGTCTGGGCCATTGGCACCGGGCTGACTGCTTCGCCGCAACAGGCGCAGGATGTGCACGCAGCCATTCGCGCTCAGTTGGCGGCAGAGAATTCTGAGGTCGCACAAGGTGTGCGGCTTCTATACGGCGGCAGCGTGAAGGCGGCCAATGCGGTCGAACTGTTCGGCATGCCGGATATCGATGGGGGGCTCATTGGTGGAGCTTCCCTGAATGCAGATGAGTTCGGTGCGATTATTCGCGCCGCGGGAAACTGAAAAAATGCTGGAAACAGTCGTAGTCGTTTTTCATCTGCTGGGTGCATTGGGCGTAGTTGCTCTGGTATTGCTGCAGCAGGGTAAGGGTGCGGATGCTGGCGCGTCTTTCGGAGCAGGTGCTTCAAATACTGTGTTCGGAAGCCAAGGTTCCTCTACCTTTCTTAGTAAGTTTACTGCTATACTTGCCGCCGGTTTCTTCATAACCAGCTTAGGGTTAGGTTACTTTGCTAAAGAGAAGGCTCACCAGCTGACTCAAGTAGGTTTGCCAAATCCAGCAGTGTTGGAAGTTCCAAAGCAACAACCGGCTTCTGATGATGTACCGGTGCTTCAAGAGCAAAAGTCGGCTACTCCAGCGACTGACGTACCTCCAGCTCAAGAGCAGAAGTAAGAAGGGTTTCAAACGTAGTATTGCCGAGGTGGTGGAATTGGTAGACACGCAACCTTGAGGTGGTTGTGCCCATAGGGTGTAGGGGTTCGAGTCCCCTTCTCGGTACCAATTATCAGGAGAGCCCGCTGTTGCGGGCTTTCTTGTAGGTGGAAGGTTACATTGACCCTGTCAGGGATCGGTCGTATACTTCCGCCCCAGCTTTGTCGCGGGGTGGAGCAGTCTGGTAGCTCGTCGGGCTCATAACCCGAAGGTCGTCGGTTCAAATCCGGCCCCCGCAACCAGTTTAAGGAGCCCCTTTTAAGGGGCTTTTTGTTAGCTGGACACTTTCTACGCCGCTGTTCGACGGCGTTTCAAGGATGGGCGTTTCGCCCATTTTTTTATTTTGCATAGCATGCACATACATGCACGAGGGGGTTCAGGTGTCGAGCAAGCTAGAAGAGTTGCAGGCCTTGTTGGCCCCGGTGGTCGTGGCCCTAGGCTATGAATGCTGGGGTATTGAGTTTTCGGCTCAAGGTCGCCACTCAATGTTGCGCGTTTATATTGATAAAGAAGGCGGCGTGCTGGTGGACGATTGCGCCATCGTCAGCCGTCAGATCAGCGGTGTCCTGGATGTTGAAGATCCAATCGCCGTTGAGTACACCCTTGAAGTTTCCTCGCCTGGCATGGAACGCCCGCTGTTCACTATTGAGCAGTTTGCAAAATTTGCCGGTGAACAAGTGAAGATCAGGCTGCGCTCGCCTTTTGAAGGGCGACGCAACTTTCAGGGCCTTCTGCGCGGTGTAGAAGAGCAGGATGTCGTGGTGCAGGTAGAAGACCACGAGTTCCTGTTGCCGATCGATATGATCGACAAGGCCAACATTATTCCCAGTTTTGACTGAGACGCGGATCCCGCGGATCCAATGGCTTGCGAAAGGCGAGGCGTACGATGAGCAAAGAAGTACTGCTGGTTGTTGAGTCGGTATCCAATGAAAAGGGCGTACCGGCAAACGTAATTTTTGAAGCGCTGGAGCTGGCTCTGGCCACTGCTACCAAAAAGCGTTTCGAGGACGAAGTCGATCTGCGTGTGGAAATCAATCGCCACACCGGTGCTTACGAGACCTTCCGTCGCTGGACGGTTGTCGAAGAAGCAGACCTGGACGATCCGGCCATCGAAACCTGGCCGAGCAAGGTTGCCGAAACGCATCCTGGTGCCCAGGTTGGTGATGTAGTCGAAGAAAAAATCGAATCCATCGAGTTCGGCCGCATTGCTGCACAGACTGCCAAGCAAGTCATCGTGCAGAAAGTTCGCGAAGCCGAGCGCGCTCAAGTCGTTGACGCCTATCGCGAGCGCCTGGGGGAAATCATCTCCGGCACCGTGAAGAAAGTGACCCGCGACAATGTGATCGTCGACCTGGGCAACAACGCTGAAGCGTTGCTGGCTCGTGAAGACATCATCTCTCGCGAAACCTTCCGGGTTGGCGTGCGTCTGCGTGCGCTGCTCAAGGAAATCCGCACCGAGAACCGCGGCCCGCAGCTGATCCTGTCGCGTACCGCGCCGGAAATGCTGATCGAGTTGTTCCGCATCGAAGTGCCGGAAATCGCTGAAGGCCTGATCGAAGTAATGGCTGCCTCCCGTGACCCGGGTTCGCGCGCCAAGATCGCGGTCCGCTCCAAGGACAAACGCATCGACCCGCAGGGCGCTTGCATCGGTATGCGCGGTTCGCGCGTCCAGGCAGTGTCGGGTGAGTTGGGCGGTGAGCGTGTTGATATCGTCCTGTGGGACGACAACCCGGCTCAGTTCGTAATCAACGCCATGTCCCCGGCTGAGGTTGCGGCAATTATCGTTGACGAAGATGCTCATGCAATGGACATCGCCGTTGGCGCAGACAATCTGGCTCAGGCCATCGGTCGCGGTGGTCAGAACGTGCGTCTGGCTAGCCAGTTGACTGGCTGGACCCTGAACGTGATGACCGAATCGGACATCCAGGCTAAGCAGCAAGCAGAAACCGGCGACATCCTGCGCAACTTCATCGACGAGCTGGAAGTCGACGAAGACCTGGCACAGGTGCTGGTAGATGAAGGCTTCACCAGCCTGGAAGAGATTGCCTACGTACCGTTGGAAGAAATGCTCAACATCGACGGCTTTGACGAAGAAACCGTCAACGAGCTTCGCGCTCGTGCCAAGGATCGTTTGTTGACCAAAGCCATCGCTACTGAGGAAAAGCTGGCAGACGCCCATCCGGCCGAAGACCTGCTCTCGCTTGAGGGTATGGACAAGGATTTGGCGATGGAACTGGCGGTGCGCGGCGTAATTACCCGCGAAGACCTGGCCGAGCAGTCTATTGACGACCTGCTCGACATCGACGGCATTGACGATGATCGTGCCGGCAAGTTGATCATGGCCGCCCGAGCCCACTGGTTCGAGTAATTAGGCGCGGCCTGAGGAGAGAAGTGCATGACGCAAGTCACGGTGAAACAACTGGCCGATGAGGTCAAAACACCGGTAGAGCGCCTGTTGCAGCAGATGCGTGAGGCAGGTCTGCCGCACACCGCCGCCGAAGAACATGTGACTGACAGTGAGAAGCAATCTTTGCTGACTCACTTGAAAAGCAGCCACAAGGCGAAAGTGGAAGAACCACGCAAGATCACACTGCAGCGTAAAACCACCAGCACCCTGCGTGTTGCTGGCAGCAAAAGCATCAGTGTTGAAGTCCGTAAAAAGAAAGTTTTCGTACAGCGCAGCCCGGAAGAAATCGAAGCCGAGCGCAAACGCGAACTGGATGAACGTCGCGCAGTAGAAAATGCTGCTCGTCAGAAGGCTGAAGAAGAAGCCAAGCGTCGCGCCGAAGAAGAAGCGCGTCGCCAGCCTGCTGCTGCGCAAACCGCTACCAACGACGCTGTTGCAGCGCCGGTTGCCGTTGCCGAGCCTGTGCGTGAAAGCGCTCCGGTGGTTGCAGCTGCTCCAGCTCCGTCTGCTGACGTTCGCAACAAGCAGAACGAACAGCGCCGTCCGGACAAACCACGTGCCGACGATAACAATCGTCGTGGCAGTGGCGATGGCGAGCGCAAAAACGCTCCGCATCGTGCTTCGGTTAAAGAGAAAGCGCCTGCTCCACGTGTTGCGCCACGTACTACCGACGAAGAAAGCGATGGCTTCCGTCGTGGTGGTCGCGGCAAGGCCAAGCTGAAGAAACGCAACGCTCACGGTTTCCAGAGCCCAACCGGCCCTGTAGTGCGCGAAGTGAAGATCGGCGAGACCATCACTGTTGGCGATCTTGCCCAGCAGATGTCGGTCAAGGCAGCTGAAATCATCAAGTTCATGTTCAAACTGGGTACCCCAGCGACCATCAACCAGGTACTGGATCAGGAAACTGCCCAACTGGTTGCCGAAGAGCTGGGCCACAAAGTGACCCTGGTCAGCGACACCGCCCTGGAAGATTCCCTGGCCGAGTCCCTGAAGTTTGAAGGTGAAGCGTTCTCCCGTGCTCCGGTCGTGACCGTAATGGGCCACGTTGACCACGGTAAGACCTCGCTGCTCGACTACATCCGTCGTGCCAAGGTTGCTGCTGGCGAAGCCGGCGGTATCACCCAGCACATCGGCGCGTACCACGTTGAAACCGAACGCGGCATGGTCACCTTCCTCGACACCCCTGGTCACGCCGCGTTTACCGCCATGCGTGCTCGTGGTGCCAAGGCGACCGACATCGTGATCCTGGTGGTTGCAGCGGACGACGGCGTGATGCCGCAAACCGTTGAAGCCGTTCAGCACGCCAAGGCTGCCGGTGTTCCGCTGGTTGTAGCTGTGAACAAAATCGACAAGCCGGGCGCCGATCTCGATCGCATCCGTAGCGAACTGTCGGTTCACGGCGTGACTTCGGAAGAGTGGGGCGGCGACACCCCGTTCGTATCGGTTTCGGCGAAAGTCGGTACTGGCGTGGACGAGTTGCTCGAAGCTGTTCTGCTGCAAGCTGAAGTTCTCGAACTGAAAGCAACTCCGTCGGCTCCGGGTCGTGGCGTTGTGGTTGAATCGCGTCTCGACAAAGGTCGTGGCCCGGTTGCTACCGTTCTGGTTCAAGACGGTACCCTGCGCCAAGGCGACATGGTCCTGGTCGGTTCGAACTATGGCCGTGTACGTGCCATGCTCGACGAGAACGGCAAGCCAATCAAAGAAGCCGGTCCTTCCATCCCTGTCGAGATCCTCGGCCTGGACGGTACGCCGGATGCTGGCGACGAGATGAGCGTGGTTGCCGACGAGAAGAAAGCCCGTGAAGTGGCTCTGTTCCGTCAAGGCAAGTTCCGCGAAGTCAAGCTGGCCCGTGCTCACGCCGGCAAGCTTGAAAACATCTTCGAGAACATGGGTCAGGAAGAGAAGAAGACGCTCAACATCGTCCTCAAATCCGACGTCCGTGGTTCGCTGGAAGCGTTGAACGGTGCCTTGAATGGCCTGGGTAACGACGAAGTGCAAGTGCGTGTTGTCGGTGGCGGTGTCGGTGGTATCACCGAGTCCGACGCCAACCTGGCACTGGCCTCCAACGCTGTACTGTTCGGCTTCAACGTGCGTGCCGATGCCGGCGCTCGCAAGATCGTCGAGCAGGAAGGTCTGGATATGCGTTACTACAACGTGATCTACGACATCATCGAAGACGTCAAGAAAGCCCTGACCGGTATGCTCGGCAGTGATGTTCGCGAGAACATCCTGGGTGTGGCCGAAGTGCGTGACGTGTTCCGTTCGCCGAAGTTTGGCGCGATCGCCGGTTGCATGGTTATCGAAGGTGTTGTTCACCGTAACCGTCCAATCCGTGTACTGCGTGAAGACATCGTTATCTTCGAAGGCGAGCTGGAATCCCTGCGCCGCTTCAAGGATGACGCTTCCGAAGTACGTGCCGGCATGGAATGCGGTATCGGCGTGAAGAGCTACAACGACGTCAAAGTCGGTGACAAGATCGAAGTCTTCGAGAAGGTTCAGGTTGCTCGCAGCCTCTAACTCGCGCACTTCAAGGGCCACGATGGGCCGCTGCATGCAAATGCGCGGCACAGCGTCAGGACTCTAAACGCAACGCCCGGTCTGGCTTTTGTCAGGCCGGGCGTTTGCCGCTTTCAGACCCCACGGGTTTCACCGTGAGGCAGTAACAGGTAACAAGACATGGCAAAAGAATATAGCCGTACCCAGCGTATCGGCGATCAGATGCAGCGTGAGCTGGCACAGCTGATCCGTCGTGAAGTCAAAGACCCGCGCGTAGGCCTGGTCACCATTACCGCTGTTGAAGTCAGTCGTGACGTCGGTCACGCCAAGATTTTCATCACCGTGATGGGCCAGGACAGCGCCGAAGATATCGCGCAAAGCATCAAGGTGCTCAACTCCGCCGCCGGTTTCCTGCGTATGCAGTTGGCCCGCGAAATGAAGTTGCGCAGCGTTCCGCAGTTGCACTTCCACTACGACGAAAGCGTCGTGCGTGGTGCGCACCTGTCGGCCCTGATCGAGCGTGCGGTGGCTGAAGACAATCAGCACCCGGTTGCGGCAGAAGTCGAAGACACCAAGGAGTAATCGGTGGCTCAGGTCAAACGTATCCGTCGTAACGTCAGCGGCATTATCCTGCTCGACAAACCGCTGGGGTTCACCTCCAACGCGGCGTTGCAGAAGGTTCGCTGGTTGCTGAACGCCGAGAAGGCCGGGCACACCGGCAGTCTTGATCCGCTGGCCACCGGCGTGTTGCCGTTGTGCTTCGGTGAGGCGACCAAGTTCTCGCAATACCTGCTCGATTCCGACAAGGGTTATGAAACCCTGGCACAACTGGGCAAAACCACCACCACGGCGGATGCCGAAGGTGAAGTTTTGCAGGAGCGCCCGGTGACCGTTGGTCGATCCGATGTCGAAGCGGTACTGCCGAAATTTCGTGGGCAAATCAGTCAGATACCGCCGATGTACTCAGCGCTCAAGCGTGATGGCCAGCCGCTGTACAAGCTGGCACGTGCAGGCGAAGTAGTGGAGCGCGAACCGCGTTCTGTTACTATTGCGCGCTTGGAATTGCTGGCCTTTGAAGGTGATACTGCGCGGCTTGCGGTGGATTGCAGCAAAGGCACCTATATCCGCACCCTGGTGGAGGATATCGGTGAGCAACTCGGTTGTGGCGCTTACGTTGCTGAATTGCGACGTACCCAGGCCGGGCCTTTCACGCTGGCGCAGACTGTCACGCTTGAAGAGCTGGAAGCGGTACATGCCGAAGGCGGCAACGAAGCGGTCGACCGCTTCCTGATGCCATCGGACAGCGGGCTGCTGGATTGGCCGCTGCTGCAGTTCTCGGAAGCGAGCGCGTTCTACTGGCTCAACGGCCAGCCGGTTCGCGCCCCGGATGCTCCGAAGTTCGGCATGGTACGGGTACAGGATCACAATGGTCGCTTCATCGGTATCGGTGAAGTGAGCGAAGACGGGCGCATCGCGCCGCGTCGACTGATTCGGTCAGAATGACCGGACGAGGGTGGCTGTTAACAGGCACGGTCACTACTCATTTTTAGATACAGGGATTTGTCCCTGGCCTGTTGAAACTGTTTCTTTGAAACAGTTTCCTGATAAAAGGATTGCCTCATGGCTCTCGACGTTCAAGAAAAAGCTCAAATCGTAGCTGACTACCAGCAAGCTGTTGGTGACACTGGTTCGCCAGAAGTGCAAGTTGCACTGCTGACCCACAACATCAACAAGCTGCAAGGTCACTTCAAGGCCAACGGTAAAGATCACCACTCCCGTCGTGGTCTGATCCGCATGGTAAACCAGCGTCGTAAGCTGCTGGACTACCTGAAAGGCAAGGATCTGGGTCGTTATCAGACTCTGATCGGTCGCCTGGGTCTGCGTCGCTAATAAGCGATTGCGCTAGAGGTTGGTTGTCTGCCGTGCATCAGTGGGTTTCCCGCTGGTGCATGGCAGGCTCCCAGCCTCAAGTTTTATCTAGATACACCGTTTTACCCTGGACAGGCGTTGGGCCGATTCCCGACATTGCCCAAGAATTTCGCAAGAAGACAAGTTCCCCAAGAGCCACAAAAGAAGGTAGGACACCGTGAACCCGGTAATCAAAAAATTCCAGTTCGGTCAGTCGACCGTTACCCTCGAGACTGGCCGTATCGCCCGTCAGGCCTCCGGCGCAGTATTGGTCACCGTTGACGACGACGTCAGCGTATTGGTGACCGTAGTCGGTGCCAAGCAAGCCGATCCAGGCAAGGGCTTCTTCCCTCTGTCCGTTCACTACCAGGAAAAGACTTACGCTGCCGGTAAGATCCCTGGCGGTTTCTTCAAGCGCGAAGGCCGTCCTTCCGAGAAAGAAACCCTGACTTCCCGACTGATCGACCGTCCGATCCGTCCGCTGTTCCCGGAAGGCTTCATGAACGAAGTGCAGGTAGTCTGCACCGTCGTTTCCACCAGCAAGAAGACCGATCCGGACATCGCTGCGATGATCGGTACCTCGGCTGCGCTGGCCATCTCCGGCATTCCTTTCGATGGCCCGATCGGCGCTGCCCGCGTTGCGTTCCACGAAAGCACCGGTTACCTGCTGAACCCGACTTACGAACAACTGAAAGCATCGAGCCTGGACATGGTCGTTGCCGGTACTTCGGAAGCCGTTCTGATGGTTGAATCGGAAGCCAAAGAGCTGACCGAAGACCAGATGCTGGGCGCGGTACTGTTTGCTCACGACGAGTTCCAGGTGGTGATCAACGCCGTCAAGGAACTGGCCGCCGAAGCTGCCAAGCCGACCTGGACCTGGGCTCCACAACCAGAAGCCACTGCTCTGCTGGGCGCTATCCGTGCCGAGTTCGGCGACGCGATCTCCCAGGCTTACACCATCACCATCAAGGCCGACCGTTACGCTCGCCTGGGTGAGCTGAAGGATCAGGTTGTTGCCAAGCTGTCCGGTGAAGAAGGCCAGCCTTCTTCCAGTGAAGTCAAAGCTGCTTTCGGCGAAATCGAATACCGCACCGTTCGCGAAAATATCGTTAACGGCAAGCCACGTATCGACGGTCGCGACACCAAGACCGTACGTCCTTTGAACATCGAAGTCGGTGTTCTGCCAAAGACCCACGGTTCGGCTCTGTTCACCCGTGGCGAAACCCAGGCTCTGGTCGTTGCAACACTGGGCACCGCCCGTGACGCACAACTGCTGGACACCCTGGAAGGCGAGAAAAAAGACCCGTTCATGCTGCACTACAACTTCCCTCCGTTCTCGGTAGGTGAGTGTGGTCGCATGGGTGGCGCTGGTCGTCGCGAAATCGGTCACGGCCGTCTGGCCCGCCGTTCGGTTCAGGCCATGCTGCCTGCTGCCGACGTGTTCCCGTACACCATCCGTGTTGTATCGGAAATCACCGAATCCAACGGTTCGAGCTCCATGGCTTCGGTCTGCGGCGCTTCCTTGGCCCTGATGGACGCTGGCGTTCCGATGAAGGCACCGGTTGCCGGTATCGCGATGGGTCTGGTTAAAGAAGGCGAGAAATTCGCTGTCCTGACCGACATCCTGGGTGACGAAGACCACCTCGGCGACATGGACTTCAAAGTAGCTGGTACCGCCAAAGGTGTTACCGCGCTGCAGATGGACATCAAGATCAAAGGCATCACCGAAGAAATCATGGAGATCGCTCTGGGCCAAGCCCTGGAAGCGCGCCTGAACATCCTCGGTCAGATGAACCAGATCATTGGCCAGTCGCGTACCGAGCTGTCGGAAAACGCTCCGACCATGATCGCGATGAAAATCGACACCGACAAAATCCGTGATGTCATCGGTAAAGGCGGCGCGACCATTCGTGCGATCTGTGAAGAGACCAAGGCTTCGATCGACATCGAAGACGACGGCTCGATCAAGATCTTCGGCGAAACCAAGGAAGCGGCTGAAGCAGCACGTCAGCGCGTTCTGGGCATCACCGCAGAAGCTGAAATCGGCAAGATCTACGTCGGTAAAGTTGAGCGCATCGTCGACTTCGGCGCATTCGTCAACATCCTGCCGGGCAAGGACGGTCTGGTTCACATCTCGATGCTGAGCGATGCTCGCGTTGAGAAAGTGACCGACATCCTGAAAGAAGGCCAGGAAGTGGAAGTGCTGGTACTGGACGTGGACAACCGCGGCCGTATCAAGCTCTCCATCAAAGACGTAGCAGCAGCCAAGGCTTCGGGCGTTTAATCACTCCCCACGCCTGACCGCTTCAACGTTATAAAAAATGCCCCGCAGTGAAAACTGCGGGGCATTTTTTTGTCTGCGAAAACTGGAAACGATTTGTGGATTTGCCCGCTTCCAATCTCGATGCTAGGTTTAGCTCACCGCCCGTGTAGCTCAGCCGGTAGAGCAGCGCACTCGTAACGCGAAGGTCGCAGGTTCGATTCCTGTCTCGGGCACCATCCCCTGTTATTTCACCTTGCTTCTCAGATCATCCACGGCGCGTTTCAGCTGATCCAGTTGGCTGTCCTGATTGCTGACGTCCCGCTTGAGGCTGGACAGGTCGCTGGAGCTCGCGCTGGAACTCGACCCGGCGCTACGTTTCAAGTCTTCCACCTGACTGGCGAGCCTTTTCAAGTCGTTGTCCTGTGCGCTGACGGTGCGCTTGAGGTCGCTCACTTCGCTGGAGCTGGAGCTTGAACTGGAGTTCGAGCCGCTGCTGCGCTTGAGATCGTCCATTTGGCTGGCGAGCTTTTTCAGGCCGTTGTCCTGTTCACTGACCGTGCGCTTGAGGTCGCTCACTTCGCTGGAACTGGCGCTTGAACCGGAATTCGAGCTGCTGCTGCGCTTGAGATCGTCCACCGCTTTGGCGAGGTTTTTCAGGCTGTTGTCCTGTTCACTGACCGTGCGCTTGAGGTCGCTCACTTCGCTGGTACTGGCGCTTGAACCGGAGTTCGAGCTGCTGTTGCGCTTGAGTTCGTCCACTGCTTTGGCGAGGTTTCTCAGGCCGGTTTCCTGTTCAGTGAGCGTGCGCTTGAGGTTGGCCACTTCGCTGGAACTGGAGCTGGAACTCGAACCACTGTTGCGTTTGAACTCTTCCAATTGCTTGGTGAGTTCTTTCAGGTCCTTGTCCTGTTCGGTGGCAGTGCGTTTGAGGTTGGTTATCTCACTGGCACTCGAACTGGAGCTTGTTCCGTTGTTGCGCTTGAGTTCCTCGATGAGACGAGCCTGCGCTTCGAGGAGATTCTTGAGTTCCTTGATGTCATCCGTGTTGGTTTTAGCGGTGCGTTGCAGTGTTTCCACACCCTCGACACTGAGATTGCTCCTGACCATGACGTCTTTACCATACAGTCTGTGAAAGACGAGGAAGCTGTCGGTGGAGGAAGGGTTGTCTGAGGCGAACTCCAGACCGGCTTGGGCCGTATTGGCCATTGCCATGTTGCCAAGAAAAAGGGCGGCCATGCCTGTTGCCAACAGGGTAGACGGAAGCTTCTTGAAAATACGCATCACCTGAGTTCCTTGTGAAGTGCCTAGATGGCACATCGCTATGACTTTGCTTTTTGAAGGTTGTTCCTGCGTGGCGAGGGAATATTTTCAGAAAAACCGCTCAGCATTTTTTTTGTAGATTTGATGTAAAAGTCCATATAAATCGTCTTCCAAACGTCCTATATTCGGATATTGCACGAGCATCACCCTGCAGTTTTCAAATGATCCACGAATGGTTCTGAAGGCCAGACAAACCGGGCTTCACACGGTTTTTTGCGTCAGAGAGATCCTTGATGATCCAGATCCATCTTCCATTCCCCCGATCAGCGAGAACGACATGACCGTTAAAGAATTGACCCAGGAAGCCAGGCACGAAGAAGCGCTGAAGAAATACGTGCTGGACGCGCCCCAACTGCTGGAAGAGATCAAGGACTTGCCCGCCGACGATCAGAAAGACCAGATTCAATGGGCGTTCGAGGATGAAGCAGAAGCCCAGGGCCTGCAGCCATGGGAGCTGACGCTCAAGTACACCTCGAGCCCGGAAGAGTTTGAAGCGGCGCGACTGGTGCTGCACAAAGAGGCGGCCGAGGTATTGGGCGTCGAGTGGGAAGAGTACTGCGAGATGAATAATCTGGTGGTCTGACCCTTGTAGGAGCCGGCTTGCTGGCGATGGCGGCGTAACGGGTAAACCGCGTCGCCTGGATCGCCAGCAAGCCGGCTCCTACAGTTTCATGTCGTTCAGGAAATTTCAGAGGCTGAGTCGCATCGACAGATCGACAGCCTTCACGTCCTTGGTCATCGCACCAATCGAAATGTAATCCACCCCGGTTTCTGCGATCGGCAGCAGCGTGCTTTCGTTGATGCCGCCGCTGGCTTCCAGTTTTGCCTTGCCGCCATTCAGGCGCACGGCCTCGCGCATGTCATCAAGGCTCAACTCGTCGAGCATGATGATGTCGGCACCCGCCGCAAGCGCTTCTTTCAACTCATCTAGGCTTTCCACTTCGATCTCCACCGGTTTGCCCGGGGCGATCTTGTGCGCGGCGTTGATCGCTTCAGGGATGCCGCCGCTGGCAGCAATGTGGTTTTCCTTGATCAGGAAGGCGTCGTACAGGCCGATGCGGTGGTTGTGGCAGCCGCCGCAGGTCACGGCGTACTTTTGCGCCAGGCGCAGCCCCGGCAAGGTTTTGCGGGTGTCGAGCAGCTTCACCTGCGTCTCGGCGACGAAATCCGCCAGGTATTGCGCACGAGTGGCCACACCGGAAAGCAATTGCAGGAAATTCAGCGCACTGCGCTCGCCTGTGAGCAGCGAGCGGGCAGGGCCTTCGAGGTGGAACAGCACTTGATTGGGCTTCACCCGTTCGCCATCGGCCACCTGCCAATGCACGGCAACCCGCGGGTCCAGTTGCCGGAAAACCGCGTCAACCCAGGCGGTGCCGGCGATGACCGCGGCGTCGCGCGTGATGATGGTGGCTTTGGCCAGGCGTTCGGCCGGGATCAGCTGCGCGGTGATGTCGCCGCTGCCGATGTCTTCGCGCAACGCACGGCGTACGTTGGCTTCGATTTCGGCGGTCAGATCGGCGAGACGTAGATTCGGCATAACGGACTCCACAAACAAAGTGGCTCGATTATAGGGCCATGGCGCGGGGCAACCCAAGGCGCGCGAGACCTTCCGGTCGTTCTGAAACCTGCATTTGGTCGAATCTCTTGAGCCTGCGAGGTTCAGCAGCGGTCCTTTGCTGGCGTCTATTTCAAAGAGAAACACAGAGTCTGCTGGCATACGGGACATCTTTTGCAAGATAATGCGCCTTGCATTTGACGTCATGACTTTGACGTGTCTTTGGTTCACCGATTATTGAATGACAGCGGGCGGGCATTGTCTTCTGTTGCGCGCGGCTGTGAGGCTGGCGCACTCGATCTTTCCAACCGAACCGAAGCATCACCGTTTCAGGAGGCCAGGATGCACAACGACGGGAATGTAGTGCCTTTGCACAAGGCAACTACCGATCAGGCGAGTCACTCGCCGCTCGCCCGCCTGCCTGTGATTCTGCTTCAGGTTCGCGACAAGGCCGCTCAACAGCTGCGGCATGCTCTGCAGGAGCTGTTCGATAACGCCGACGACACGCTGTTCGAAATGGCTGACCGGGCCCGCAATGACGTCGAGCAGAACATCTTTTTTGAAGCCATGCGCGACTTGCGCCTCAAGCGCAAAAATATCGAGCGGGCGTTTCTCGAACAGTTCTTCGAAGCGTTTGTCGGTCTCGCAGGCAGTATTCAGACGGTCTTGCCGCAGACATTGACCCTCGATATTCAGGCGCAACAGTCCGGTGATGAGCTGGAACGTCGCGTGGCGGTGGAGGCCATGGTCAATAAAGTGCTGAGCCGCGACGGTTTTGCGCTTGATCAATTGACCGCCCGGCTCAGCACGTTGCTGGGCAAGCAGCTGGTAACTACGCGCAATCCCCTGGGCCCGGCGATGCTCTGTGAGTATTTCATGCAGGCCGGGCGTAACCTGGGGGTCGAGATCAAGGTCAAGTTGATCATCCTCAAGCTTTTCGAGCGTTATGTACTCAGTGATGCCGATCAGCTCTACACCGAAGCCAATCAGATATTGATCGCCACCGGCATATTGCCCGACCTGAAGCCGGCCCCGAATCGGCGTGCCATTGATCGTGCGCAGGCCAGTGTTCGTGCCGAGCCCGACGAGGCTGGCAACCGTTGGGACAGCACGCCAATCGACGACAGCGTGCAGGAAGTGTTCGCGGCATTGCAGGAATTGCTGCTCCACGTGCGTGGCAGTGTCGCGCCAACACTGGAAACCAGTGCTCAGACGCAACCGATATCCACCCGCGACCTGCTGCGGCTGCTCTCGCACTTGCAGCAGTACGTGCCGGCTCCGGCGGTCCAGGACGAATTCGACCTGCGAAACCAGCTTGAGCAACTGCTGACCCGGGTCAGCGTCAAAAGTGGCAAGTCGCGTGTGGTCGGCGTCGCTGACGAAGATGTGATCAACCTGATTGCCATGCTCTTCGAATGCATCCTCGATGACCGCAATCTGCCGGATTCTCTCAAGGCGCTGATCGGGCGCTTGCAGATCCCGATGCTGAAAGTGGCTGTGATCGACAAGAGTTTCTTCAGCCGCAGCAGTCACCCGGCCCGCCGTCTGCTCAACGAAATCGCCGCCGCGGCCCTGGGCTGGGGCGAGTGTGATGACCACGAGCGCGACAGCCTGTACCTGCGCATCGAGCAAGTGGTGCAGCGTTTGTTGAACGACTTTGTCGACGATCCGGCGATCTTCTCCGAATTGCTGGCGGATTTTCTGGCGTTCACCAGCGACGAGCGTCGTCGCAGCGATTTGTTGGAGCAGCGTACCCGCGACGCCGAAGAGGGCCGCGCCAAAACCGAACTGGCCCGGCAACGCGTCGAGCTGGCGTTGAATCAGGCGTTGTTGGGCAAAGTGCTGCCGCAACGGGTGGTGGCGTTTGTTCAGGACGCCTGGAGCCAGGTGCTGCTGCTGACCTGCCTCAAGCACGGCGATCAGTCCGCCGAGTGGCATGCGGATGTGCAAACCATGGAGCAATTGATCTGGAGCGTGCAGCGCCATGACGACGCTGACGCAAGCCTGCGCCTGTTGGCGCTGGTGCCGGGGTTGCTCAAGTCCTTGCGCGACGGGTTGAGCAGTTCGGCGTTCGATCCGTTCGCCACCGGAGAGTTTTTCAGCGAGCTGGAAGGCTTGCACGTTCAACTGTTCGAGCGAGCGGACCAGGCACCGGCTGCCACCCGTCCTGCCGATGCGCCGCTGATGGTTGAAGTGCGCGAAGAAATCGTGCTGCTCACCGCCGACGAAGGGCCAGTCGAAACGGCCTCGGTGCGCTTGCCCGCGGATGATCCGGGCCTGCTTCAAGTCGATCAGTTGCACGCGGGTTGCTGGGTCGAGTTTCAGGAAGACGAGGAAAACACCCTGCGCTGCAAGCTCGCCGCGATCATCGAAGCCACGGGCAAGTACATTTTCGTCAACCGCACCGGCATGAAAGTGCTGGAGCGCAGCCGTACCGGGCTGGCACTGGATTTCCGTCGTGGCGCGGTGCGCACCCTCGACGACACCTTGCTGTTCGATCGGGCCCTGGAGTCGGTGGTCGGCAACCTGCGGCGGCTCAATCGCGGCAAGTGATCGCGCGCCGAGGGTCTATCGCGGCATACTGGGCACCAACACAGTCGTCGTTGAAGGAACCTGTATGCAGTTGGACCCCGCGAGCGGTTGGTGTCAGGGCGTGAACGTTTGCCCTTCACCCAACTTCAATGCGCGCCCCACGGGCGAAATTTCCCTGCTGGTGATCCACAACATCAGTCTGCCGCCGGCGCAGTTTGCCACCGGCAAGGTGCAGGAATTTTTCCAGAACCGGCTGGATGTCACAGAGCATCCCTACTTTGAAGGGATCGCTGACCTACGGGTGTCTGCGCATTTTCTGATTGAGCGTGACGGCACCGTCACTCAGTTTGTCTCTTGTCTTGAACGCGCCTGGCATGCCGGTGTGTCGTGTTTCGACGGCCGGGAAACCTGTAACGATTTTTCCGTGGGCATCGAGCTTGAAGGCACGGATGATCTGCCGTTCACCGATGCTCAATATGACGCGTTGACGGCCCTGACCTTGCAACTGCAAAGCGCTTTTACGGGCATCACCGCGCAGCGCATCTGCGGGCATAGCGACATCGCGCCGGGGCGCAAGACGGATCCCGGACCTGCGTTCGACTGGGCGCGTTATCGCGCGGCCCTGGCTAAAGAGGAACCACAATGAGTTTTCTGGTGTTGCTGTTGGCGGTCTGGATCGAGAAGTTCTCGGCCCTGCGCCATCGGGTTCAACGTGATGGCGGTTGGGTGGCCGAGTTGCACAAGCTTGAAGCCAACCCGCGTATGGTCAATCGCCCGTGGTTGATTTTGCTGATTCTGGTGCTGCTGCCGGTGGCACTGCTGGGGTTGCTGCTGGTGGTGCTGGAGCCGGTCGCTTATGGTCTGTTGGCGCTGCCGGTGCATTTGCTGGTGGTGATTTATAGCCTGGGGCGCGGTGATCTGCTGGCCGATCTCGGACCGTTTCGCGATGCCTGGCGCCGGGAAGACCTGCAAGCTGCCGCTCATGTAGCGAAACGTGACCTGGACATTTGTGCCGAAAACGGCGAGCAACTACTGGAACGGGTTGAGGGGCATCTGCTCTGGGAGGCGTACCAGAGTTTTTTTGCGGTGATTTTCTGGTATTTCCTGCTGGGCCCGGTGGCAGCGCTGAGCTATCGACTGCTGGCCCTCGCCGAAGAACACGGGCAGAACCCGGCCGTCGTCGAGCGCGCCGCACAACTGCGTCACGCCTTCGATTGGGTGCCGGTGCGTCTGTTGGCGGCGAGTTTTGCGCTGGTCGGCAACTTTGTTGCCGTCAGTCGGGTGATGTTGAGCGAACTGTTGAACTGGAACATCAGTGCCGCCCAACTGATCGAGAAGGTCGGGCTGGTGGCCGGTGAAATTCCTGCGCCGGTGGTCGGGCCCGATGGCATCAACAGCCTCGACCGGATCTGGGAGCTGCTGCTGCGTGCGGCAGTGCTCTGGTACGCCGGTTTCGCGCTGTGGACAGTCTTCCCCTAAACACAATCCTCTCTGTAGGAGCGAAGCTTGCTCGCGAAAGCGGTGTGTCATTCACATTGAATACGCCTGACCCACCGCTTTCGCGAGCAAGCTTCGC